>CAZPEK010000059.1:325-13237 GCA_964585555.1 uncultured Leptospirales bacterium
CGAACAGGTGCGTACATCGAAAGAAAATGTTTATGAGAACCTTGATTTCGACGGTACTACTGGTGTTGTTGATGCCTATATGGGCCAGAAGTTAATTCAGGAAAGCAGTGTTCTTTTGTCTGTTACATTTTATGATGCCAGCGGTATCGAAGGAGAAGCAATCGAGCTGGTTGATGATGGTAATGGAGATGTGCTGATCGATGGAACAACTGATGATATTGGTGATATTGACTACACCAGTGGTAAAATTCGCCTTGAAACTCCCCAGGCTACTGTGGATGCCGGGTATGTCATGGCATCAGCACGGGCTCTTCAGTATGATTACCGTGCCGTGACTGATTCAACAAAGGTTTTTGCGGGTTTTTTTGAAAAGTCAGACCTTTCTGATCGCAGTTTTTATGTTCTCAACATGAACCTGCCTCCGGGAATGGTAGGACCAGGGGATGACGAGTACCTCGGATTCTGGGAATTCTATAATTTCGAGCTTCTCTATTATAGCAATAGTGCCGGATCTGCAGTTCTGAATCTTGTCTGCGGTGATGATAATTTTCAGTAGGAAAGAAATAAACAGTCAATAATTAAAAAGAGGAGCCCGGGGGCTCCTCTTTTTAATTATTGACTGTTTATGGAATTATTCAGGAACATCACCTTTTAAAAGTGTATTGAAAAATTTGATCAGGTATTTTAACTCCTGGTAGAGCCCTGACACGGTGACGGTATTTTCAGTATGAGATATAAACTCTGTGCCGAGGAAAGATACGTCAGCCCCGGTTTTTTTTAATCTTTTTGAAAGTGCTTTCCCTTCCTGAAATGGAATAATGAAATCCTGATTTGAGTGAAGAATGAAGAAACGGGTTTTACTGAAATGTTCAGCTAAACCAGGGTTCTCAACGTTAAAATCTTTGATGTCATCATGGGTGAATTTGAAAATTCGGATGTTGTTAAAAAGCCGTGAACCAAGAATTTTTTTCATGCGTGTTGTATCTGTCTTGCCTGGTTTTGTCGCTTTAAGGGCCTTTTCAATAAGGTTTTTTTCCTGCTCACTGAATTTGTCATTTCGGGAAGAAAGAGAAAGTCGTACAATGAAATCAATTTTTTTGTTTTCTTTTTTTGCACCTGATTCGAGCACCGGGAGCAATCCCTTGCCGTTATTATAGGGACCGACAAGAAAAACCTTTTCAGGCAGAATTTCACGGGGCATATGGTTCATGGCATTCAAAAGCATTGGAGCTCCGATACAGGCAGCAAAGGCCCTGTATTTCCCTTTATAGTTTTTGTATAAGAATTTATAAATATCAATAAGGGAGATGCTGATTGTTTTGCCGTTCTGGTTCTTTTTTATGAAATAAGTGAATTCGGGAAGAAGAACATTTACATCTGCAGCATTTACAAATGAACGGGCTATGGAATCCATGCGGGGATGTTTGTATCCAAGAGGAGTTAAGCCATGAATGAAAAAGTAATATTTATCAGATTTTTTATTTGAGAAGTAGTGAAAGGCTGGTATTTCTGTATCACCTATCTTGAAGTTTATCTCTTTTCTGTTCACTCCAAGACGTGGCAGTACTTTGTTTTGTGTAAGTAAAAAACGCAATCCAGGATTACCGGCTGAATAAATATAGAGAACCGTAAGGGGAACCGGTACAATAACAAAAAGAATTATAAGGCTTACCAGTATTCGTTTTTTTATTTTTGACATAAGTAGCTTCTCGAAAGAAAGTATTTTAACAGATTCTTAACTTTTGCATGTGATGCAGCAATGTCAAGCAGAAATACCCAATATATGAATTTTGGGATATATGTAAAAGGGAGTTTTTAGGGATGCCCATAAATAATTATTGACTCTGCTATCAATGACTGGTAATGGTTTAACATATATAAATATAAATATGAATACATGTTAGATGCTGATGACAGATCTTTTCCAGAAACACTGGTTCATGAGTTGAAGTTTTTTGATAATCCCATGGACTTTTCTATGGATGCAGTTACCTTTATGGTATAGTTCTGAAGGGTGTTTTTTTATTTTCAAATCAGAAGTATTTTTTCTGGCAGAAAAGGGTTATGAATTACAGTACCATAATTTCAAAAAAATGTGCCAAAAGCATTTCCGGACAACTAACCGGTGAAGGGGTACACCTGTCACAGAATGGTGTAATAGAAGATGTCCTCGGCATCATTGAAAACTGCACACATTATTGTTCGGTTATTCCGATAGTTTCTACTGATGAATTTAAAAAAACTGCTGATTTTCTTAAGCAGATAACCGGTATTGATACCTTTTTCTCTTTTATTGTTATTGGTAATTACAAAGATCTGGGTAATCTGGAAAATGACTATTTGAAATATATAGGGGAAGTTAAAGGCAGTACTGTCTCAGCCGAAGAACTTCAATTTGCTGTTCTCAGGCTTCATGCCCAGCTTGAAGCCGCCTGGGAAGAAAGGGAACATCAGAAGGAAGTTTTAGTCAGGCTGACCGATACACGTCAGGACCAGGAAGATCTTATTGATATTGGGAAGTCTCTTAACAGTGAGAAAGATATGGATAAACTTCTCACTATGATTCTCTATCTCAGTAAAAAGATAACCGGCGCTGATGCAGGGAGTATCTACCTGGTCGAAGAAGAGGAAGACGGAACAAGGCATCTGCGGTTTAAAACTTCCCATACTTATTCCCGTGAAATCCCTTTGAAAGAATTTGTAATGCCCATTGATAAGCATTCTATTGCCGGGTATGTTGCGGTAACCGGTGAGGTGTTGAATATCCCCGATGTCTATAAGCTCGATGAAATTGGTCAATATTCCTTTTCTCATAATTCGTCATTTGACAAGCAGCATTCATATATTACCCGTTCCATGATGGTCGTTCCGATGCTCAATTATCATGATGAAATAATCGGTGTCATACAGCTGATAAACAGTAAAGAAGACTTAGTCAATAATGAAAATGCCGGTAATGAAGCTTATACCACTCTTCTTCAGGAGCCAGAAGATTTCGATCGCTATGTTGTAACCTTTGACCAGAAGTACAGTGCCCTTCTCGAGGCTATTGCCGGTCAGGCTGCGGTTGCTATTGAGAACAATCGGCTTATTCGGCAGATTCAGAATCAGTTTGAAGAGTTTGTAAAGGCATCGGTTACCGCCATTGAATCGCGGGATCCCGCCACAAGCGGTCATTCCTTCAGGGTTGCAGAAATTTGCAAAGCGATGGCCTGCGCGGTCAATGAAATCCGTGAAGGCTATCTGGCTGATTATCATTTTTCTGAGGATGATATTCAAGAACTTGAATATGCCGCTCTGCTCCATGACTTCGGAAAAGTATACATTGATCTTTCAATTTTTAAAAAAGAGAAAAAACTTTTTCCTAAGGATTTTGAAAATCTTTTGATACGTCTCGACTATCTTTACCGCTATGTAGAACTTCAGTACCATCTACGGGAAGAAAAAATTCTTCAGCAGAAGAACTATGACAACAGTGAACTTAAAGCCCTTGATGAAGAGCTGCAGGGTAATCTTGAAAAGATTCGATCGATAAAGGATAGAATTGAGAATCTCAACGAACCGACAGTAACCGATGATGATCCTGAAAAAATTGTTGCAGGGCTCCTTGAAGAGATTAACTGCATGCAGTGCACCAATATTGACGGTGAAAAAATGGATATCATCAGTGATGATGACCAGGTTAACCTTATAATTCGACGGGGCAGTCTTAATCCGGGAGAACGGAAAGAAATTGAGAGTCATGTCGTTCATACCTATAATTTTGTCAGTAAGATTCCCTGGCCCCCGGAGTATAAAAATATTCCTGAGATTGCCCTCCGACACCATGAAAAGATCAATGGCACCGGTTATCCTGACCGACTCAAGGGGCGTGAAAGTACCCTGCTTCAATCCCGCATCATGACAATAGCGGATATTTATGATGCCCTTGCGGCGTCAGATCGTCCCTACAAGGCAGCGGTACCCCGACACAAAATACTTGAAATATTGAGAGAAGAAGCAGAAAGGGGGATCCTTGATGAAGACCTGGTGAATGTGTTTATAGATTACCGGATCCATGAAAAAGTCGATTTCGATTCTTTCAGGGAAGGGGACAGTACTAATGATTAAAAGGATTTTTGTTGGACTGCTTTTTGTTCAGTTGATTGTTTTGCCGGGCAGTGGGGATGAAAATTCTCGTGAATTGACTGTCTGCTATACTAATTCGCTTAACGGGTATCTCGACTACTGCAAATGCAAAGATGAACCGAAGGGCGGGCTGGTCAAGCGTTCTACGGTTATTAAAAAACTTCGCAAAACTTTTGGTTCTATTCTTCTTTTTGAGACAGGTGACTTTTTTCATTTTGAAAATGACAAATTGCTGGCTCGATATATAATTGAGGCGTACCGTCATATAGGCTACGACGGAATTCTTTTCGGCGACCAGGAATTCGGTATCGGGGTCGATGCTTTTCTCGCAATGAAGCATAAACTTCCTTTTCTATGTAATAATCTTACAGTAAAGGGGAAAAAACCGCCCTGGCCGCGGTACAGGATTATTACACGAAAGGGAATACGCATAGGCGTTATCGGGACAATAAGTAAAGATGCTTTTCGGTACTACAGTCGAACTATTGTTTCGCGGCTGGTTGTTTCGAACCAGGCCTGGGAGATTAAAAATGATATCGCCAGGCTTAAGGCAAAGGGGATAGAGTATATAATTCTTCTTTCCCATTCGGGCTATGAAACTGATAGAAAACTGGCTGCGGGGATTCCCGGAATTGACCTGATAATCGGGGGCCACAGCCAGACATTGTTGAAAAAACCGGTTCGGGTAGGTGAAACGGTAATTGTACAGGCCGGGTCTAACGGGGCGCGTATCGGTATCCTGCGGGCTGTTTTTAATAAGGGACGGATAGTCTCTTACCGCAATTCATTTCAGCGTCCTGATGAATGGCACCCCGCTGACGATCAGGTTATCAGAAAACTCATAAATAATTACTCCATAGATCTTAAAAAAAAGTACAAGGGGCTTCGGTTCAATAAATGAATTCTTTTCGTGAAACAACCAGGGATATGGTTTTTATTATAATCTTCAGTTTTCTTGTAGCCGTCGGGATTAATCTTTTTCACCCCCATGGGTTTATCCTGGTGGGGAAATCTGAATACGCCCGAAAACAGGTAGTGGACATCTCTGTTGCAGAGTCTAAGGTTAAGTACGATTCAGATATCTCACTCTTTATTGATACCAGGGACTCCCGGCTTTTCAGGTATGAACATATTAAGGGAGCTGTCAGCGTGCCGGCACTTCCCGAATCGGTTCGGGCCGCGGCCTTTTCAAAATATTTCAAGCTTCTTTCAGGGAATAAGGAAGTTGTGCTTTACTGCAGCGGCAGCGGCTGCGGGGACTCGTCAATGGTGGCCGACGCCCTTATTGCAATGGATTATTCAAGAACCATCTATATTATTAAAAAGGGAATCCCCGGTTGGAAGGATGCAGGGTATCCCCTGTCTAAAGGAAGTATCAAGTGAATATCGATGATCGACGTGTCAGCTTTTTCAAGCAGGTGTTATATGGTAACAATTTCAGCGTTGCTGTTAGAATTTTGCTGGGAATGCTGATGGTTTTTTCCGGCTGGTTCAAGGTTCTTGATCCTGAGGGCTTCGCCTCTCTTATTGTTAAATATGATCTGATTCCTGCCCTATGGGCTCCCTGGCCCGCCCTGGTGCTGCCGATCGTTGAATGCATGATTGGTCTTTTTTTAATCCTTGGTATCCGTATCAGGGCCGCTTCTCTTCTCGCCGCTTTCATGATGCTTTTTTTTACCGGGGCCATTGCCATAAATCTTGCCCGGGGAAATACCTTCGATTGCGGATGCTTTGAGTTAAACCGTCTTGGAATCGGCATCGATGAAACGATAAGCCCCTGGCTGATTCTACGTGATTTTGTTTTTTTCTGCGCCTTTATGCTGGTGTTTTTTGTGAAACGGCATATGTTTTCTTTTGAAGCAATGCGGGAGCGCATGCACCTGGAGAATATTGAGTAAAGAAAAGCCTTACTGCTCCTGCCGGAGAAAGGCGATGCTTCCCAGTTCAAGACCTGTCATTTTTGCTACGGGATCGCACTTGGTTTTAAAGAGATAATAAAAGGGTGAGATTGATTTTCTCCAGGGCGACAGGTCAAGGCCGAAAAGAGTCTCGAAATTGCCCTGGCCCTTGAGTATTACCATGTCAGCACTTTCGAATTCAGTCATAAACCTTCGGGATGACCGCTCCGGGTCTATGCCCGGGGTACTGTCTCCCGTGTCGATAACCCGTACCCCGTCAAACAGATCTGTGTATTCAATATCCTGCCGGGTCGCATCATTGAGAATTATTTCACCTCTTACGGCATAGATTGTTTTGTCCCGGCCCAGTAGTTCGATTAGAGGCCGGTCGAATACAATTTCTCCCGCGTTATCGCCGATGTAGAGTATTTTTTCTGCTTCGAAAGTATCCTTTTTGAAAAGATTTATTGCGGTGCTGTCGAGTTTAATTCCCAGTGCATCGGTGAGGGACTTTTTGATCGTTTCCATGTCGCCGCTTCCCGGGGCGCCATAGTCGATGATGTTGCCGCTGATTGCAACCTGCACAGCCTTTGAGAGGGGCTCTGAGGCACCAGAAACTTCCTTCTCTAAAAGGGGAAAGAGCTCCAGGGCATTGTCATTGCTCAGTTTTTTGTGAAGGAAGTAAGGGTCTTTATCTCCAAGAAGTTCTTTGAGTGCTGTATGAATCTCCCGGCCGTAAACCGGCGGTGGTGAAGCCGGTTCAAGCCTGCTGACGATAGCGGAAACTTCCTGCAAAATTTTTACTTTTTTTTCCGGGGGAAGTTTTCTCTCTTTCAAGAGATTGCTAACCTGTGAAATCAGGCAGGGGAAACATTCGGGCTGGAGATTCATTTCTTTTTCCGTGGACTGGTATCGAATATTTGAAAGTTTTGAAGGCGGGAAAGCGCTTTCGCGCCTTCAAAATCTCAATGGTACATGCTCGAAAGCGCTTTCGAGCCTTCAAAATCTCAATGGTACATGCTCGAAAGCGCTTTCGAGCCTTCAAAAGGGAAAATTATCTTAAACGGTCAATTACCGTATTGAACGTCACACTGGGTCTCATTTCCTTTTCCAGTATTTTTTGATCGGGATGATAGTATCCTCCCATATCAACCGGCCTGCCCTGGGCTGCATTGAGCTCGTCTATTATTTTTGACTCATTGACTTCAAGTTCACGTGCTGCATTTTTAAAACGATTTTGCAGCTCTGAGTCTGTTGTCTGTTCGGCAAGGGCTTTGGCCCAGTAAAGTGCCAGGTAAAAATTGCTGCCCCGGTTATCCAGTTCATTAACCTTTCGTGAAGGCGATTTCCCGTTTTCAAGAAATTCAGCTATAGCAGTATCCAGGGTCTTTTTCAGTACTTCAGCTTTTTTGTTGTTACAGGTTGCGGCAATATGCTCAAATGATGCGGTAAGGGCGGAGTATTCTCCAAGTGAATCCCATCGGGAGTGGCCTTCTTTTACAAACTGCTGAACATGCTTTGGGGCTGAACCACCGGCTCCGGTTTCAAATAATCCTCCCCCATTGAGGAGGGGAACAATCGAAAGCATTTTTGCACTGGTGCCCAGTTCTATTATTGGAAATAAATCGGTAAGGTAATCCCGCAGTACATTCCCTGTTACAGAAATTGTGTCTTTTCCTTCTCTGATTCTTTCAAGTGAAAATTTCATGGCATCAACAGGAGCCATTATATGATATTCTAATCCTGATGTATCGTGATCCTTCAGGTAATGGTGAACCTTTTTTATCAGCTCCCCATCATGGGCGCGGTTTTCATCGAGCCAGAAAACTGTCGGAGTACCGGTTGCCTTCATTCTGGATACTGCAAGCTTCACCCAGTCCTGTACCGGAATATCTTTTACCCGGGACATTCTCCAGATATCGCCTTCTTCTACTTCATGTTCCATTAACCGGTCACCTGAAGAATTAACGACCGCAATTGTTCCATTCCCCGGTGATTCAAGTGTCGTGGGGTGAGAGCCGTATTCTTCTGCCTTCTGTGCCATGAGCCCCACATTGGGTACTGATCCGAGGGTCGCCCGGTCAAAGGCTCCATGCTTTTGACAGTCTTCAATTATTTCTTTGTACATGGTGGCATAAGATCTGTCGGGAATAACCGCCTTTGTGTCATGAAGCTGATCATCGGCTCCCCACATCTTTCCGCCGTCTCTTACAACAACAGGCATGGAGGCATCAACTATTATATCACTGGGTACGTGAAGATTGGTTATGCCTTTGGAAGAATCAACCATTGCCAGTCGCGCCTGGTTTTTGTAAACTTCCTCAATATCCTTTTCTATTTCTTTTCGTTTCTCATCGGGGAGCTTCTGCAGTTTTGTGTAAAGGTCTCCAATACCATTATTTACATTAACACCCAGTTCACTGATAACAGCTTCGTGTTTTTCCAGGGCGTCTTTGTAGTAGACGGAGACGCAGTGACCAAATATCACGGGATCAGATACCTTCATCATGGTTGCTTTCAAGTGAAGTGAAAAGAGGAGATTTTTACTCTTTGCGTCATTTATCTGCTCATTGAAAAATTTTCTCAGGGCTTTTTTGCTCATGAAGGTTCCATCGACTATCTCATTTTTCAGAACCTCGATGTTGTCTTTTAATGTCTTCGATGTACCATCTGCCCCGGTAAATTCAATCTTCAGGGTGTCATCTTTCTCACTGACAATAGATTTTTCGTTGCCGTAAAAATCACCATCATTCATATGAGCTACATGGGATTTAGAATCCCTGCTCCATTCACGTAAGGGCAGGCCCATCGATTTGGGATACTTTTTTGCATACTCCTTTACTGATAAGGGGGCCCGGCGGTCAGAGTTGCCCTGGCGCAGCATTGGATTAACCGCACTGCCGAGAATTTTTGCATAGCGTTCCTGAATCTTTTCTTCTTCATCATTTTGAGGTTCTTCAGGATACTCGGGGATGTCATAACCCTGGCTTTGAAGTTCTTTTATCGCGGCTTTGAGTTGTGGAATTGATGCGCTTATATTTGGAAGTTTTATGATATTGGCTTCCGGTTTTAAAGTAAGCTCTCCCAGCTCTGCAAGATGATCGGGAATTTTCTGATCATCAGTGAGATTATCCGGGAAATTAGCGATTATTCTGCCGGCTAAAGAGATATCCTTTGTTTCAATGGTTATACCGGTGCCCTTAACATAGGCTTCAATAATCGGCAGCAGCGAATATGTTGCAAGAGCGGGGGCTTCGTCGATTTTGGTGTAAATTATTTTTGCAGTGGTCATGGGATCTCCCTTTTTTTAAGTTTATAGGTATAGATTTTAAGTATTGCCTGTGATGTAAAGTTATTTTTTGAAATAGTGGTCAGGCAGGGGTACTGCCCGGCAGAAGGGCTTTCACGGGGGGAGGCTGCAGGCTCGGAGTATAGTAGCTGCAGGGGGAAGAAACGTATTCAGGTTAGAAAAAATATCTGTTTTCGCGCAAAAAAAAAGCTGTCGGCTGAGAAACCGACAGCTTTTTAGTTACTTTTCAGTAATGGCCTTCCCCCCCACATAATACCAGAGGAGAAGTAAGAGGATCAGAATAAAAGATACGGTAATAAAGGGAAGCCCCGGATCTTTGACCATTCGGATGTAAAGTGACGCCCTTTTCTTTCGGGCCTTTTTCTGGTAAAGGGGCGCTTTGTTGCATGCTTCATCAGAGGGATCGATGCGGACTTTTTTCTTTTTGTCCATTTTCAGGAGGAGGTGCCACCCGTTGAATGAGCTGTAGCCGGGCATGGAGAGCTGCAGGTCTGCCGCCCCTTCCTTTCCTTTGAGGGCCAGGGTTATCTGTTTGATCCGTTCTTTCAGGGCTGAATTATCTTTATAATAGGTATAAGAGATGTCTCCAACCGCAAAGGAGGCTGAACGATCAGGGAGACTGATCGTATCCCCGGTTTTTACCGGAACATTGACCCATTGACCGGCGGTAAAGGTAACGGCATGGCCGAGAAGCACCCCGGCGAAAAGAAGATGTATCAGTGAAGGGGCAAGCAGCACGGTAAATTTTTTGAAAGGAAGTGTACCGTATTTTGGAACCAGGGCTCTGAGCCGAACCATGAGACAGGCAATGGTATTGACCCCCAGGAGAAAACAGAAGAAAAAGAGACAATACATCCACCAGGTCAGGTGCATTTTGTCAGGTGAAACTGCCATGAGCCAGTCCTGGACCCGGACACTGTTGAGGCCGCGGAAAAGCTCAAAGTGGCTCTGAGATACCACGGAGCCCCAGAAAAAGGAGAGCCCCGCGCCGCAGAGAAGCCATACCGCCAGCTTGAGATTGCCGATTTTTTCAATAAATTTCCAGAACATGTCAGCCTCCTACCCGTGTAAAGGTCATCTCGTGAAGATGATGGCCGTAGACCGTAATTATCAGAATCACGGCAGAAACAACAGCCCAGACAGCCCGCCGTTTCATTGACCAGCCCTGGACAAAGCGCAGGTGAATGTAGGCGGCATAGATGAGCCAGAGAAAGGCTGACGACATGTGGCGGGGGCCCCAGCTGAAGGTATTGCCCCAGCCGATATAGGCCCACCATGCCCCGATTATCTGCGACATGCTGTAGAGAACAAAGCCCCAGACAAGAAGGCGGTGAAAAGTATCGCTGCCCGGTTTGTCTTCTGACCATGTCAGGGCTCCCAGGCCGCCGGCAATAAAACAGGCGTGGGCGCTGTTTTCTGTCAGGAAGAAGAGAACCGCCCAGATGGTTATCTTCTGGGGAGTCGGGGGAATAATACCCTTGGCGTAAAAACAGGCAAAGAGCAGTGCGGCAAGTGTACCCCCGATTACCGGCAGTGCCGCGGGGCTTTCTTTATATGTAAAAAAGAAGCTGATACTCGTAAGGCAGAAAGGTACAAAGAAGGGCCCCTCTACCAGGGGATTGAGAAAGAAGAGTCCCCCGAGAAACCCCCGGCCCGTCAGGTAGAGGCCGAGGAAGACGATAATCAGCGCAAGTGAGGCGGATGCAGGCTTTCTCAATTTCAGTGCCTGAAAGAGAAAGGCGAGCCCCGCCAGGCCGGCTGATGAGTAGAGCATCCAGTGTTGTCCTGTTGAAAACATGGTATTCTCCTATTCTGCTTTTACCCGGACAATATGGGAAAGGCCCCAGACGTCTCGGTCAACAAACCAGTCAGCCACCGGCGCGAGCATGTAATTACCCGGGACCTTTTTTCCTCTCATGCGGGTTATCAGGTACATCTGGTCTCCGTCATCGGTTTTAAAGAGCTCATACCCCGAGATGAGTACCCGGTAGCCGTCACAGGCGCAGAAAAGATACCAGTCATCACTTCCTGCCCCGGGAAAATACCTGGGCAGTACTTCTTTGAGGCTGATCCCCTCGGCGTCAGAGAATCCCTTGTATGCCCGTCCGTGACCGAAGCGGAGCCAGTTTTTAATCGGCGATGCTTTAAAATGGCCGAGATCAACCTTTTGAGTTGTTTTCCCGTTAATGGCCATTATGCCGGCTGATGAGCACTTCTCTCCTTTTTTCTGGGGGGGAAGTATATCCTCGGGCGCCACGGGTACCGTCATGGTAATGCGCGTAACGTCATCAAGGTACCGTGAGTCATCGGCGTCGCCGGGAGCCACCACGCGGAGTCCCGTGACATCGTCGTGATAGGCATTTTTTTTATACTTTTCCGCGTTCTTTGAAGGAAGTATCTCCTTGCGGTGAAAGGCTAAAATGACCGGATCATTGTCATCGGTAAAGGTGAGCTCACCGTAGCTGAAGCGGGACTTTTTGCCATCCCGTGAGGTGAAGGTCACCACCATGTCGAGGGGCCGGTCGTAGGTTCCTTCAGGTTTTTTCGGGGCTATTCCCTCGAGAAGGTGATAGAGTGAAATGCCCGTGTAGAAATAACTTCCTTTATATTCTTTTTTTGAAGTGAATTCATGAACCCTGATTCGTGTCGAGGCAAGGGCCCGAAGGGCGGCGCCTGAAAACTTGTAGGTTTTTTTTACCATCCCGTCGACGGTGAGGGTGTTCTTTTCGGGAACAAGCTGTTTCATCGCCAGGGGGGTTGCTCCGGTTACCGCCATGATTCTCATGGCGTCGGGGGCGCATGAAGAGAGAAAAGCCATGCTGGTGAGCAGCATGGCTGAGACGAGTAGTGTGGTGTATCTTTTTATCATGATTTCTCCTGGGTGTTACAGTTCTATGCTGCCACCGAAATACCACATTCTTCCCGGACCCGGATCGAGGGGGTTGGTGTCGTAATCGTCGGTGATGTTTTTACACATAACGTAGAAGGTGTATTTTTCAGCAATTTTTTGAGAAATTTTGATGTCGATTTTTACCGGGTTGTGAAGTGATACTTTTTTGAAGTAATCGGTAGTATAGGCGGTTCCCGGTGTCTCATCGGCTGGTGTGTCCATGGCGTACATGATGGCGTTTCGTTCATGGGTGAGAGACATGTTGATTGCGAGACCGGTTCTCAGTCGGCATCTCAGGTCGACCATTAACTGGTGCTGGGGAGTGTTTTCATATTCATCACCCTTATTGAGATCTGAAGCAGGGGTGTTGTCATTGATTTTCATGTGAATAAAACAGTATGATATACCCAGGTCGACATCAACATAGTTAAAAAGGTCTTTAAAAGAACTGGTTACAGTTATCTCGGCTCCGTGAGTTTGAACTTCACCAAGGTTGAAAGTGACTTTTTTATCGTTTTGGATATCATAGTAGCCTTCAATTTTATCATTAAAGAAATTGTAGAAGTAATCTCCACGCAGCGAGATGGTTTTTTTCAAGAAGAAGAGCTCAACACCGCCACTGGTATTATATGATTTTTCAGGTTTTAAATCTGATCCTGTTTCCTGGCTTGCATAAGACATCAGAG
>CAZPEK010000060.1:0-5957 GCA_964585555.1 uncultured Leptospirales bacterium
AATGGTTGAAAAAGAAGTTGTCGTGACCAGTGACGCGGGAGTACATGCTCGTCCCGCGATGATGCTGGTTCGGGAGGCTATGAAATTCCCCTGCGAAGTTGCCCTGGTGAAGGATGATGTAGCGGCTGATTGCAAGTCTATTATGTCTGTACTTGGTCTTGCAATCGTCTCCGGGTCTACATTGATTGTCAGGGCTGAGGGAGACCAGGAGCAGGAGGCCCTTGATATAATAGTAGGTCTTATCGAGGATAACTTCAGTATGAACTAGATTTTTTATTTCCCCTTAATGTATGTAAATTAATGAGATGGATCCTGCGAAAAATAAATGTAACTATTGACCAGAATAGCCTGCAGGATGGGGTATTCCTGTTTGGTATATTTATTTTCTTCGCTGTTATTGTCATTGGTCTCTTCCCTGACAAACAGTCAGATGTGCTGATCGGTAAAGATTTTTTCATTTATGCAATTATGATGGTGCCGATTATCGCGGCGATTTATTTTATTGTCATGTCTTTTCGCCGTAATCTTTACCTTGATTCTTTTTCTATTGGCGGGAGTTTTAGAAATAAAATGGTTCTCGCCTTTGCGTTTGTTTCAATTCTTTCCGCTCTTCCTATTATTTTTACTTCCAATAATTTTATAAATGAGATTCTCCCTCATCTGGCATCAGATAAAACCTCAAAGGCCCTGGACGAGGCTATCAAGATGTCAGACGAATCGATTATGCAGCTTCGTGATCGCATTGAAATGGAAATTCAGACCATTGACTATCTTGTAAAAAAAAGAAAGATTGATCCTGCCGCTCCTGCAGGTAGAAGAGAAATTCAGGTTATGGCCAAATTGAAAGGCCTGGGGGCTGATTTTCTTGTGATCGGAGGCTCAGGACAAAATGCCTATGCCCGGCCCCTGAAAGAACTGTTTTTCCAGGAAGAAGTCGTATTATTTTACAGTGGACTTCCTTTTAAAAAAAATTATCGCATTGACCGCCTCCATGTTCCCGGCGGAGATATTCTGGCGGGGGGACTCAAAACAGGAATATACATCGTTGTCCTGTATATCAGGATACCTGATATAATTGAGAAGCGTTCAGTGCTGCTCAGTAATTCAATAGATGATTTTTTGCGTTTGCAGTATCTCCAGGAATATTCAAGGGAATGGGGAGGGATGTTTTTACTTTCTATTTCAATAATTGTAATCTTTATCGCAATACTGATAAGCGTCTATATCTCAAGAAATATTACGCGGCCCATACTTGAACTTTCTGAAGCTGCAAAGGATCTTTCAAAAGGGAACTTCAGTGTACATTTAAGCAAAAACAGTAATGATGAAATCGGGCTTCTTGTTGATTCGTTTAATGACATGGTAACAGAACTTGATACGAACAGAAAGGAGATATACCAGAAGCAGATACTTGAGGCATGGCGTGATATGGCCCGTCGCGTTGTTCATGAAATTAAAAATCCTTTGACTCCCATACGACTATCGGCAGAACGAATTAAACGCCGCTGGCAGGAGAATGATCCTGATATTGAGACTGTAATTATCCAGGGGACCGCAACTATTGTTGAAGAAGTTGATGTGCTGAAAAACATACTGAGTGAATTTACTAAATTTGCCAGGCTTCCTGAAATGAAAAAAGAAAGGGCCGCTATAAGTAAAATTATCGAAAGTACCGTGTATGCCTTCAGTGGTCACGATAGTATAACCTTTAATGTTGATATAAAGGAAGATATTCCGGCAGTGTACATTGACAGGAACCTTATTCGCCAGGCACTCAATAACCTGATACAGAACAGTATTGAGGCAATGGACCAGGCTGGAACCATTGAAATTGAGGCAGAATACAGCAAAGAACGAAATCTTCTGCTGTTGAGTATCCGGGACAACGGACCTGGAATTTCCGGGAATATTGCTATTAATATTTTCAAACCCGGCTACACTCGAAAACAAAAAGGTACTGGACTGGGACTTGCTATTGTGGAAAAAATCATTATTGAGCACGGGGGCCGGATAATCTTTGATCCCCGGTATGAAGCAGGAGCTCTCTTTGTGATAGAGCTTCCCGTTGAGGAATAAAAGGACTACCGATGGCCAGAATACTGATAACAGATGATGAAATAAATATTATTAAGACCCTTTCTTCAATTTTACAGGATGAAGGGCATCTTGTGTTTTCAAGCGATTGCGGCAATGATGCTATGAAGTTTCTTGCCGAGAATGATGTCGACCTGGTCATTCTTGATGTCTGGCTTCCCGATGCTGATGGAATTGAGCTTCTTGGGAAGATAAAGAACCTGTATTCTGACATTGCTGTTATAATGATTTCCGGACATGGATCAATTGACATTGCGGTAAAGTCGACACATTTAGGGGCCTTTGATTTCCTCGAAAAGCCTCCCTCCATGGAACGGGTTCTTACTTCGGTAAATAATGCCCTTGAGCAGGCCCGTCTTAAAAAAGAAAATATTAAGCTGAAAAAGGGATCCTTTATCGAAGATGAGATGATAGGCAAATCTGAAAGGATGCTTGAAGTTAAAGGTATAATAGAAACAGCTGCAGTCACCAATGCCCGGGTCTTCATTACCGGTGAAAGCGGTACAGGAAAAGAACTGATTGCCCGGGGAATATATCTTCGGTCAAAGCGTTCGGATAAACCATTCATAAAGGTCAACTGCGCGGCAATCCCCCATGAACTTATTGAAAGTGAACTTTTTGGCCACGAAAAGGGCGCCTTTACCGGTGCCCTGAATAAGAGAATGGGGAAATTTGAAATTGCCAATAAGGGTACCCTTTTTCTTGATGAGGTCTGTGACATGAGTCTCTCAGCCCAGGCAAAGGTTCTCAGGGTGCTCCAGGAACAGCAGTTTGAACGGGTCGGGGGAAACGAAACCATTGAAGTCGATGTCAGGGTTATTGCTGCGACTAATATTGATGTTAAAAAAGCCATAGAAGAAGGGACCTTCAGGGAAGACCTTTACTACCGGCTTAATGTTATTCCTGTTACTGCTCCCCCCATGTCAGAGCGGAACGGGGATATTGAGCTGCTGGTGGATTATTTTTTAAAAAAATTCAGTGATGATCACGGGACCGGGGCCAAAGAGATTGATGAAGAGGGCATGGCACTTCTTCGTTCTTACAGCTGGCCGGGAAATGTCCGGGAATTGAAAAATATTATTGAACGTCTTGTGATAATGGTTTCTGAAAAGGTAATTACGAGTGAGGCTTTAAAAAAGCATATGGAAAACTATAATTATGAAGAAATTATTATCAGCAGCGCCTCTACTTTAAAGAAGGCCCGGGATGATTTTGAGAAAACCTATATAGAAAATGCGTTGAAAGAGAACAATAGAAATGTAACCCTGACGGCAAAACAGCTGGGTGTCGAGCGGACGAATCTTCACCGTAAAATAAAACAGTATAATATAAATGTTGAGAATTCCTCAGAATGAAAAGAAGCCTGCGCAATGATATAATCAGTTTCCTTGCTGAATCGGGGCAGAAGCGCCGTCCGGTAACAGCCCGGGGCGAAGAAGAGGCTGAATTTTTAAGCCGGTGGCTTACGGCTCCCATTGCTGATGTCCCCGGGAGTGACGGGCCTGTTCTCTCTCCCCGGGAAGATCGCGAAAAGCTTATCGAGTCATGTACCGCCTGCGGGAATGTAAAAGAGAAGAGGGCGGGATACGGTGACGGCAGCAGCGGGGTCATGATTATTCTTAATGCCCCCCGTCTTGTAGACCGGGTTGAACGGGATATATTAAGAAAAGATTCGATAGATCTGCTTCAGAAAATGTTATCAGCCATTAAGTTGCATATGGATACATGCTATATCACCAATATGATTAAATGTGAAATGGAAGACATCCTTACCCGGCCAAGTGAAATGGTAGAGCATTGCCAGAAAATTCTTACCCGTGAACTCGAGGTAATGGCTCCCCGTATTGTACTGGTCATGGGAGACATGCAGCCTATCCAGAAAATGATTCACGGCAGCAGCGGCATGACCTGGTTCAGCCTTGAGCATCCCCTTACACTGATTAAAAATCCTGAATTGAAGCACCCCGCCTGGAAAACCCTGCAGATGGTACAGACTGAAATTTCGGAAAGCACCAGCTGATTATGTACGTTGATGTATACGTCGCCTATCCCCTTGAGCAGGCCTTTACTTATGCCCTCCCTCCGGGAGCAGATGTTCAGCCCGGGCAGAGAGTTCTCGTTAATTTTGCAGGAAGGAAGATTACCGCCGCAGTCATTGCCTGTCATAATCGAAAACCTGAAGGATATGCTGTTAAGGAAATAACTTCGGTAATTGATGAAGCCCCGATTTTTGGAGAAGCCCTGGTCGACCTGTGCCATTTTGTTGCCGCCAGTTATCTTGCTGCCCCGGGGGAAGTTATGACAATGGCTCTTCCATCGGGGCAAAAGCCTTCTGACCGTTTCAAGATCCCTTTTAAAGATGGCCCACCTGTAGAAAAAGAACTGACCGGTGAACAGCGCCAGGTCTACTCTGATATCATCGAAGAAAGCAGCCGGGGAAATCGGAAGCATCTTATCTTTGGCGTAACGGGAAGCGGAAAAACCGAGGTCTATATTGAGCTGGCCCGGAAAGTACTGAAAGAAAATAAATCTATTATCTTTCTTGTTCCTGAGATTTCTCTCTCTTCACAGATTTATGAACGGCTCTACCGGGTTTTTGGTGATGAGCTGATTCTTTATCACAGCCAGCTGACAAAAAATCAACGCTTTCATAACTGGCTTAAATTTTACCACGGAGAATCAAAGATAGCTATCGGTACCCGGTCATCGGTTTTTCTTCAATGTCCCGACCTGGGGCTCATGGTCATTGACGAAGAGCAGGACGGTTCATATAAAGAGCACAGCACTCCCCGGTACAATACCCGCCGAATAGCCCTCTACCGGAGCAATACTGAAGGTGCTCTCCTGGTCATGGGGTCGGCAACACCGTCTATTGAATCATATTTTGCCGCTGAAGCGGGTATTCTTAAGCTTCATAAACTGAAAGAACGTTTCGGGGGGGCAACACTTCCTGATGTAAAAATACTGGATGCCAAAAGTGCGAAGGGGCGTGAAACCGTAACCTCTCAGTTGAAGCTTTATATGCATCGGGCCATTGAACAGAATGAGCAGGTGATACTTTTGCTGAACCGCCGCGGCTTTGCTCCCTTTGTTCTGTGCAACAGCTGCAGCGAGGTTATTACCTGTCCCCACTGTTCTATCAGCATGAATTATCACCGGGGGAATGAGCTGCTCTGTCATTATTGCGGCTATACCAGGCCCCTGGATAAAAAATGTCCCGCCTGCGGCGCCGAAGAACTGGTGAAGGTGGGGGCGGGAACCCAGCGTCTTGAAGAAGAGGTTGCCGAGATTTTTCCAAAGGCGCGGCTCTACCGTCTTGACCAGGACACGGCGCGAAAAAAGAAATCATCCTATGAATTATTAGAGATGATGGAGAATGGTGAAATTGATGTGCTCATGGGTACCCAGATGGTTTCAAAGGGTTTTGATTTCAGCCGGGTATCGGTTATCGGAATACTGCTCGCAGACCTTGGTCTTAATCTTCCTGATTTTCGGGCCACTGAAAGGGTCTATTCCCTGCTGACCCAGGTGGCGGGACGGAGCGGCCGGGGAGATACCGGGGGCATTGTTCTTCTCCAGGCCCTCGACACGGAGCACCCCCTTTTTGAGATGGTACAGCGTCAGGACTACGAGGGGTTTTACCGCCAGGAGATAGAATTTCGTAAAAGTCTCGGCTATCCGCCCTTCGGGAGGCTGGTACGTCTTCTGGTTCGGGGCCGCGAGGAGCGTGCGGTAATCGCTTCAATTAACAACGCCTCGGGGGAAGTGCGAAAGCATCTTGCTGCTGACAATCCCGGGGTATCGGTTCTTGGTGCGGCAGCAGCGCCCCTTGAACGAATCGGCGGAAACTTCCGTCACCATAT
>CAZPEK010000060.1:5996-12718 GCA_964585555.1 uncultured Leptospirales bacterium
CCCGTGAATCTATTAAGGATCAGTCAGTCTATCTTGAAATTGATATTGATCCGGTGGACCTTCTGTGAAACCAGGGGCTTTTCTGCGGGGTGAGTAAACTTCCCCTCCCGATAAAGAAGGGGAAGTTTTTACTGTAAAGTTATTTTCTTAATTCATTATCAATGAGGGCCGACATCATCTCCTTCGGTGGCACACCCCGGAGGATTCGTCCGGCGATGATTATAGTCGGCGTGGCGTTAACCTTGAGGGCTTCAGAAGCTTTGACCTGGTCATTTATTGCCGCTGTTGTTTCATCTTCGAACATAGTCTCTCTGAAAATTTCCGCATCAACATCTTCAGCTCCACCTTTCTTTTTAAGATCAGAGAGGATCTGGAGAGCCCATTCTTCATTGTATTCACGTCTCATGCGCTTGTAATTTTTAAAATGCTCCACCAGGTATTCCTGGTAGATTCCTCCTTTCAGTGCCGCATGCATGGCCCGTGATGCGACACAGGAACTTGTCTTGCTTCCATCCTGACCGCACATGCCGCTCAGAGGGAAATGGTAATAAATGAACCTTATTTTGCCTTTATATTTCGCCAGGAGAAATTTTTCGACCCTGTAAAAACCGTAGCAGGCGCTGCAGAGGTAATCGGTGAAAACATAGGCTGTCAGTTTCGCGTCAGGGGATCCCAGGGAATAGGGGCTTTCGGGAAGCTTAATGTCCATCGGTTTTTGCTGGTAAAACTGGGTGAGAAATTTATTTATCTGGTTTTGTGCAACTGAAGGCCCCCCCGCCTTGTATGTCATGATCGTATTGGTCGAAAAGACCGCAAAGACCAGGAGAATCGCAAAGAGGGTAAAGCTAGAAAAGGCGGCCCTTTTATGACTGTCCGGTTATTCAATGCGCAGAAGGGCCTTTATCCGGGCGAGGAGAGGCTCATTCTGTTCTTTTTTGATGTTCCTGAACCAGAGAATCAGGATCGCAAGGAGCGCCCCGTTCACCAGGTAGGTATAAAAGCAGAGAGAACAGAATTCACCAATCTGAATCATCACCACACCGAGGTATATGTTATAGAGCACCGCCAGTCCGCTTAAGGGGAGCAGCAGGCAGGCGGCCAGCTCAAGGTAATCCTTCTGAGCATAATCAGCGATCAGAAGGGTGAAGAGAAAAAAGAAATAAAAGAAAAGCCCAAAGGCGGCTAAGGGAATGCCGAAAAGGCTGCCCGCTGAAGACTGACCCACGGTTAGACATGGATTTTCAAGGCCCGATCCACAGGTCAGAAAGAGCATGTTGGCATCGGGTTTGTAATGGCTGTAGAGAAGGGCGAAAGAAAAAACGGCCCCCGCAATGACTAAAATGATAGAAGAATAGAGAAATTTTTTCATACTGTTATTCCTGTTTAAGGGGAATCTGTTTCCCGCAGATATTGAGAAAATAGTGACCGTTGCTTTCATCAAGGCGGTCAAGTACATGAAAAGCGGGAGAACGGTGAAATTTCGCCGTAAAGGTTCCGTCCCCCACTGTGCAGTACAGGGTGGTATTTTTATATATGAGGCTTGAAATATCAAGCTCTTCTTCTTTCCCGGTAGAGAGGTTCATGATGACTTTTTCAAATTCTCCAAAGCCTTCAAAGCGTGCTCCCGTAATAAAAACAGGGGCGTCCTCTACGGTAATGGGGTATATGTACCGGTCATACTGAAGTACAAAATCGCCAGAACTGGTCAGGCATATCGACTGGCTGAAAAGATCGATGATCTTTTTGTTTCTAAAGGGTTCCCCGTTATGCCACCACTTTCCGTTTTTATCAAATACGATATGGTCTTCAAGCTCTCCCGAGTCCATCAGCTCCCTGAGTTCATCGGGTATTTCTATGATTCTTCCTTCCAAAACTATACTCCATGTAAAAGTTTCAAGTAACAAGTTTCAAGTTTAAAGAGTTAAGTCTAAATACTATGCCGGCAATCGTTCATGTTTCAGAATAAAGGCGACAATGCGTTTAGTCGCCTTTATTCTGAAACGGCGGCAAATGTTTTTTTTTAAATAATCCGGTATTTTAAAAAAATTCAAAAATCTCATATCAGTTTAATGCTTTCTTGTCCCCTGCCACTTTCAACTTGTTCCTTTTACAACCCGATATGGGGATCGGTCAACCGCTTATGCTCTTCAAGGGCGAAGCGGTCAGTCATCCCGGCAATGTAGTCTGCAACAGTACGCTCAAGACCATTCTCAGAAACCATGGCCTGGTAAAATTCAGGCAGGGTATCGGGATGGGCCGTATATATAGTAAAAAGCTCTTCGACAACCTTTTCCGCTTTCAGTGAAACCGTGGTCACCCGGTAATGATTATAAAGGCGCTGGCGAAGGAAGTGTTTGCATTCATTGTGTGCACGGTTGACTTCATCACTAAAGGAGACCAGGTTGATCTTTGACCTTCTGACATCATCGGTACAGGATATAGAATTTTGGGCAAGCATCTTTTCTGTGTTTTCCAGGAGATCGGTAACCAGAAGATTTATAATTCTGCGGATAATCTCCCGTGTGATGGTTTTCCTGTCGGAAGATGGAACCGTACCGTATCGTTCCCGGGCCATCGACCAGACTGCCAGGTTTTCCACATCTTCAATTTTTAGAAGCCCCGAGCGTATCCCGTCATCAAGATCATGGTTGTTGTAGGCTATCTCATCAGCCAGGTCGATCACCTGGGCCTCAAGGGACGGGGGCTCACCGGGATTAAATTCTTTCAGTATTGCGGGATCAAGACTTGATGAATGTTTTATGATGCCTTCACGGGTTTCCCAGGTAAGATTGAGCCCCTTAAATTCATGGTAGTTGTTCTCAAGTTTTTCTACAATCCTGAGACTCTGGACATTATGCTCAAAGCCCCCCTGGTCGGCAATGAGCCTGTTGAGAATCCGTTCCCCCGTATGGCCAAAGGGGGTGTGTCCCAGGTCATGGGCAAGGGCAATCGATTCTGTCAGGTCTTCATTGATTCTGAGGGCCCGGGCAATGGTCCGGGAAATCTGGGCCACTTCAATGGAATGGGTCAGACGGGTCCGGTAATGGTCTCCCTCGTGGTTGATAAAAACCTGTGTCTTGTATTCAAGACGGCGGAATGCCCGTGTGTGGATTATCCGTTCCCGGTCCCTTTGAAATTCCCCCCGGTAGGGGTGCCGGGGCTCCGGGTATTTTCGCCCCCGGCTTTTACTTGAGAAGGAAGCCCAGGGAGCGAGATTGATTTCTTCTATTCTGTGCAGATGATTGATGCCCGCCATTGCTACCGGTCCCGGGCAAGTTCGTTTTCATAGGCCCGGGCAGCGGCTTTGCGGTTCAGACGCATTTTTTCATTTGTCGGGTCTTCTTCCAGTCCCCGGGTAAAGGCGGCCAGGGCCTTTCGGTATTCTTCCTGGCTGAAGTAGCTTTTCCCTATGCTGTTGTATGCCCTGGCGATGTGGTTCTTGTCCCGGGTTCCCTTGATGACCTGGTAGAAGGTTTCTATTGCCTTTTCCTGACGGTTTTTTCGCGCCAGGAGTCCCCCGTAGGCGTAGAGGGCTTCCGGATCATCGGGCTTAATCAGAAGGGCCTTCTGGACCATTTCTATCGAACGGGTCAGTCCTGCTTCTGTCGGGTCTTTGTCGCCATTGATGACCGCCATGTTTATCAGAGACATTCGTGCCAGTTCGCTTGAAGTGTCAACCTGCAGTGTTTTATTAAAGGCCTGGAGGGCATAGTCCATCTGGCCCCGCCGGTAGTATATAGATCCCATCTTAAAGTGAACTTCCTGGAGGCGCGGCCATTTCAGGGCTATCTGCTGGTATTCTTTTTCCGCCAGGTCAAAGAAGCCCCTGTCGTAGTAGTAGCCCGCAACTGCAAGGGGGGCGCGCGGATTGTCCCTGTTCAGATCGGCGGCCTTACGCCAGGCCCTGACCGCTTCTTCGGGCCTGTTGTCTTTCTGGTAGGCCGTGCCGAGGTGATAGAGTGCCGCGTCATCTTTCGGGTTAATGGCAAGGGCTTTTTTGTATGCGCTGATTGCTTCATCGTAGCGCATGGTATCCAGAAGGATATCCCCCATGTTCAGCCACGCGGCACGGGCGTTTTCCGTGGTCGGTTCAAGCATGGTGATTTTTTTATAGATCTCGTAGGATTTATCGAGTTCACCTTTCTTGTAGTAGATAGTGGCTATTTGGGAAAGTATGCCAATGTTTCGTTTTTTCATCTTGAGTACTTTTTCAAAGGTCTCAAGGCTTTTGTCGTACTGGTCCATGGATAGATAGACGTCACCAATGTTCTGCAAAAGTTCAGAATCCTTTTGCGAGAGAGCTTCGGCTTCCGTCAGCTCTTTCAGGGCCAGCTCTTTTTTGTCCTGCTTCAGGTAGGCAACTCCGAGATTATACCGGTTCACCGCATCAGAGGGGCGAAGAGCCACGGCCTGCTTCAGGTATTTCTCAGCCATTTCGAAGACCCGGCGTTCGGTATAATAAACACCGAGGCGTGAGTAGGCCCGGTGTGCGACTTCACCGATACGGTCACGAGCAGCTGCTTTCTTAAAGTGCTCAAGGCCGGCAAATTCATCGCCCATCATGAGAAGTGCTGATCCGAGGTTGTAAAGAACCGCCGCATCGTCAGGCTTTATTGCGAGGGCTTTTCGGTATTCTTCAATAGCCTGGCGGTAGTTCTTTGATCCGTAGTGGATGTTTCCCAGGAGAACGTGTGCATCGGCGCTCCCTTCGTTCAGCTCAAGGGACTTCCTGGCAGCGGCAATGGCTTCGGTGGTATTATCGATGTTTCGGTATGAGAGGGCGAGATTTTTTAATATTTCAGCATTATCCCGGTCAAAGGTAAGGGCCCGCCGGTAGAATTCTATAGCTTCTTTGTATTTACCCTGGTCATCGGCAATCATGCCGAGGTAGGCCAGGGCGATGGCCTTGTCCTTGTCCGATGCGTCAGAATCGATTACTTCCTGGAACTCCGTAACCGCGTCATGGTAATATTTCCGGCTGTAGCTTTCTTTTCCCCGCTTGATATGGATATTGTCTGATTCGAGGGACTGGCGCTTTGAGACAGAATCAATGAGGGAAGTTTCTTCCCCCTTTGCCTTTTGACCATTTTCAAGAAAAGATCCGGGACGCTTGTAGAAGATGGTAATGACGATCAGGATGACAGCTAAGGCCACAAGGGCAATGAGCCCGGCGATTAAAAGGGGCTTTTTCGCGCCTCCTTCCCGGGCCTGGTCGGCTTCGATTGAACGGATACGGTTGGTTTCAAGGACTTCTTCTTCGCTCATCGGCGGCTGCTGCGGACGCCGGGATCTTTTGATTTTCACCCTTTTTTCTTCCCCCCATTAATTTCAGATTTCTTTATGGCGTCAAGGATTCCATTGATGAATTGTCCGGAACTTTCCCCTCCATAAAGCTTTCCAAGCTCTATCCCTTCATTTATCGTAACGGCGACGGGAATTTCTGAGAGATAAATAATCTCAAATATGCAGAGACGCAGAATTGATTTATCGACAGCCGTCAGGCGTTCAAATTTCCAGTTTTTGGAATGGCTGTTGATAAGCCCGTCAATGGTTTCGATGTGCTTCAGGGTGCCCTCAAGAAGGGAAATCGTGAATTCGCCTGTTTCAGGGGGCACATCACGGTCTATCCATTCAAGGGACAGGATGTCTTCATAGAGGGGTCCCGTTGACTCAGTGCCTTCAGATTTACGCATTTCGAACTGGTAGAGTCCCTGCAGGGCATATTCCCTCGCTTTTCTTCTATGTCCCATCAGCTTAATTGCTTGTAAAGGTTTGCCATTTCAATGGCTGAAAAGGCGGCATCGAAACCCTTGTTGCCAGACTTGGTGCCGGCCCGTTCAATGGCCTGTTCGATTGAATCTGTGGTGATGACGCCAAAAATTACCGGAACATCAGTGCTCATGCCGACCTGGGCAACACCCTTTGATACTTCCGCTGAAACATAGTCAAAATGTGGTGTGGAGCCCCTGATGACGGCGCCGAGACAGATAACCGCGTCATATTTACCCGAAGTGGCGAGCTTTTTGGCAGCAGCGGGAATTTCCCATGCCCCGGGAACCCAGACCGCGGTAATTGAATCTTCGGCAGCGTTATTGCGCCTGAGGCAGTCAATAGACCCCCCGAGGAGCTTGCTGGTGATAAATTCGTTAAATCGTGAAATAACTATGGCAAAACGTAATCCCGATGCGTCTAGATTTCCTTCAATTGTTTTCATGTATTTGTTCCTGTTAATGTAGATAATATGCTTTATGAAAGCTTTTCCGAGGGGTAAACGTCAAGCTTTTTTTGAGGTGGTTTGGGGGGGGGGGAAGTTAAGGCGCCTCCGAAAGTCCCTTTCCGGAGGGAAGAAGCTTTCTGCGGTCAGAGTCGGGCTGCTTGTCGAGCGTAGCCGAGAGATCGGTTGTCGAGCCTAGCCGGGACAGGCGGACCTGCAACTGCCGGGTTTTATGTACTCGGCAAAAAATTACTAAAAGTCCCGACAAAGTTGATAGGGAGGTCTGTCGGCAATGTGTTTTACCCAAAAATAACAAAGGCCGCTCACAAAGGAAAAAACCTTCAACGACTTATTATGAACGCCACACTAGGACTCGCAGCAACAGGCTTTCTTCCTTTTTTTATTATCATACTCTTTGGCCCATGGATTTTTAATATTGTATTTGGCGCAGAATGGATAACAGCAGGACAATATGCACGATGGATATCATTGGTTATGTTTTTTGAAT
>CAZPEK010000060.1:12823-13187 GCA_964585555.1 uncultured Leptospirales bacterium
ACAAAAAGGATACCTGATACTTTAAGCTATGAGTACAGCTTTAAAGGTTGCCGGTCTTTATTCAGGATTTTCAATATTTAAAAATGATATCATAGCTGTTGCTTTTTTTTCGGTATTTGGTGCAGTAGCGTTAATAGTTCTCATGTTCCGGGTAGTTTTGTCTTCAAAAAAGGCTCTTCCCAAAGGATGCTTTTCGGAAAATATTTGACTAAATCGGGAATTCTTTCTTTCAGAGCTCCTAAGTCATTTATGCATATTGATATATATTTCCCTCTCTGAACTCTCTTAAGTTTTTTTATCAGTTTTTTCTTGTTTGAACCATTGCATTCAGCTCGGGATATAAAGCAGAAGTCTTTCCAGTATC
>CAZPEK010000061.1:0-13148 GCA_964585555.1 uncultured Leptospirales bacterium
GTGGTCCATTTGTCAAGGAAGTATTGTCTTAAGCTGCTTTACCGGAAGAAAGAGCCCCTGGTATTTTTCCGGTACCGGGCCGCCGTTAATCATGACGGATACAGGTTTTCCTGCCGGAAGTTTCTGCCGGGCTATAGAGGCGAGAAAGTCGCCATCGGTGTTGTAGCTGTTTCCAAAGCCTGCCAGGATGTAAGCAGGTCGTGCGGTTAGTCTTTCGAGGCGGGCAACGACCTGTTTCACAATTTCGGTTTTTCCCGGCCCGTAGGTTACCGGTTCCTGGGGAGTGATGGTTATTTTGCCTTTTTTTGTTTTCATGGCGATGCCGCGAATCTGGTAATTGGGGATCCCCAGGGCACGGGATGCACCCTGTACATAAACATCGGCACTGGCACTGATAACATAGATGTCTATTTTTTCCTTTTTCAGGGCCTCGATAATTGCGATAGATGTGGCAAAGAAATAATTTTTCAGGGTAGTGTTAAAATAGCTTTCAGAAAAGGAAATAATCTCCCGCTCTGTTTTTCCTTCAAGTACCCTCGGATAGATAAGAAGACCGGCAATATGATCTTTCCTGTTAAGGAGCTCAGCCTTCCTTTTGAACTCTTCATAGCTCCCGGGAGGATATTCTTTAACCAGGCCGGCTTCGACAGCCTTTTGGGCGAGTCCTTGAAAGATGACCTTACCATCGATGATAAGCCCTTCGGTACAGTCACCCTTCTGTATGGTGCCGTCAAAATCCCAGAACGTAAGAAAGCGGATATCCCCGCGCTGGTCAGGGGGAAGTCTTTTCAGGATTGCCTGACGGGTATCAAGTATCCGGTCAATGACCATGTCGGCATGGGGCTCAACATTAGATTTGCAGGAAGTCAAAAGAACCGTAAGGGCAGCAAATCCTGCAGCAAGCGAGAAGAGTCTTTTGCGGGTAATAATAGTCATTGTTTTCTCCAGAATCAGTTAATTGTTTCTTCCGGGTAGAGATACTTCTCAGTCTCTAAAATTGCAAGAAAGAAGCCCAGCGGGTCTTCGTAACCTTCCAGTTCAAACCCGAAGCTGTCACCTGAAGTTGCCGGTATCTCAATGGAAGTCAGATTAAAGTGGGCGCTTTGAACCCACATCTGCAGGAGGAAGCCATGGGTTTCATCAGTAAGATCCATGGGCTCAAGGGCCTGCATCTCAATTGCAAAAATCCCTGAAAGGGGATCCGTTATATCAAGCCTGGTAATCTCAGTAATCTTATTTCCCAGGCCTGTGGTTATATTGAGGGCGCCGGTATCCATAGTATCAGTCATCTTGTTTTCCAGAACCCGGCTGCAGGATACCAGGTCATAACCGTAATCAAGGTTTTCGACCATCGCCTTAATATCTTCTGCAGGATTATCATTTTCTGGATTAAGGACGATTATGCGTTCATAGGCATGGTCCCGGGCATAATCACAGCCCGTATAGAGGGCGGAACCATATCCAAGGGTTACTTCATGGAGAATCGAAATGACCCCCTCAACCTCTTCAAGCAGATCAATGGTACCATCGGTAGATCCGTCATCGACGACGCATATATCGATATCTTCAAGTTCTCCCAGTAAGGGAAGTTCATTTCGGACAAAGGCCCCGCTGTTGAGAAGGGGAACGATGCAGATTGTTTTTTTCTTCGTCATGACAGATACCTGTATATCTTATACTCTCTTTCAGTATATAAAAGTATAAGGAAAATGTAAATTCAATTTCTAATGGGTCAGAGCACCATTGTGAGATATAAAAGCAAGTAATTATTGGGGGAAGTTTACCGTCCTGCATTTTAGATGTAAAGAGGGGTGAACTAAGGTTTATTATCTTTTTTCAGTATCAAAAAACATTTGACAAAATATAGACCTGGTTGTGTCCATGATTATCTGGATACCTGTTTTCATGTCCTTCTTTTGAGACCTGCAGGTACCCTGAAACCGGAATACTGTAAGCATCAATTTCATATATGCAGCAGACTGAAACACGTAAAGAGGACACCATGGATTATTCAAAAACCGTCAACCTCCCAACCACTGATTTCCCCATGCGGGCCAATCTTCCAAACCGGGAACCGGGAATTCTTGAAAAATGGGAAAAGGATAAGCTCTACGAAAAGATACAGGAGAATCGAAAAGACGCGGAGCTTTTTATTCTCCATGACGGACCCCCCTATGCAAATGGTCACATTCATATCGGTCACGCCCTGAACAAAATTCTAAAAGATGTTATTATAAAGCATAAAACCATGTCAGGCTTTCGGGTGCCCTACGTTCCGGGCTGGGACTGCCACGGTCTTCCCATTGAGCTGAATGTAACTAAAAAGATGGGCAGCAAGGCAAAGGAGAGCTCCAAGGATGAGATTCGCCAGGGGTGCAGAAAGTACGCTGCTGAGTTCGTTGATGTGCAGCGCGATGAGTTCAAGCGCCTCGGTGTTCTGGCGGATTATGAACATCCCTACCTGACCATGAGCAACGGTTATGAAGCGCAGATTGTTGAGACCTTCGCGGATATCCTTGAAAAGGGATACATTTACCGAAGCAAAAAGCCTATCTACTGGTGCCCCAGCTGCGTTACCGCTCTTGCTGAGGCAGAAGTCGAGTATGACGACCACACTTCCCCCTCAATATTTGTTAAGTTCAAGGTGGATCCCGCATCCATTAAGATAGAAGGAGTTGATGCGGAAAATACCCATGTGATTATCTGGACAACCACACCGTGGACCCTTCCGGCAAACCTGGCAGTCTGTTTTCACCCTCAGTTTGAGTACGGTGTCTATAAAATTGACAATGAATACTATGTCCTGGCAAAGGGGCTGGCCCACCAGATGGCTGAAAAGATTGGAAAGGAAGTGAAGGCTGAATTTCCCCTTGACCAGCAGGCAATCGCTGAGCTGAAGGTGTCTCATCCCTTCATTGACCGGGAGTCAAAGGTCATTTTCGGTGACCATGTAACCCTTGAACAGGGAACCGGTATCGTTCATACTGCCCCGGGTCATGGCCATGAGGACTACATTGTGGGACTTCAGTACGGTCTTGATGTCTTTTGCCCGGTAGATGATTATGGAAGGTTTACCGATGAGTATGCCGACATGAAGGGGACTAATGTCTGGGATGCCAATCCAAAGGTTGTGAAGCTTCTGGAAGAGAAGGGTGTTTTGTTGTATACGGAGCCGATTGATCACTCCTATCCTCATTGCTGGCGCTGCAAAAAGCCGCTGATTTTCAGGGCGACCGAGCAGTGGTTTTTCAGTATCGATCATAATAATCTTCGGGACAAGGGCCTCGAAACTGTTGATAAAACCGAATGGGTCCCCAGCTGGGGTGAGTCCCGCTTCAGAAGCATGGCGGAGTCCCGTCCCGACTGGTGCCTGTCACGGCAGCGTTCATGGGGGGTTCCGATTCCTTCCTTTCGATGTGAGGCCTGTGATAAAAATAATATGTCAGCTGCATCGGTGAAGCATTTTGCGAAGCTTTCCCGCGAAAAAAGTATTGATATCTGGTATACCGAAGAGCTTGAAAACCTGATTCCCGCCGGTACAAAATGTGCCTGCGGGTCTGAAAAGTTTGTAAAGGAATTTGATATTCTTGATGTCTGGTTTGATTCAGGGGTCTCACATTTTGCCGTACTGGATAACTGGCCGGGACACCGGTGGCCCGCAGATCTCTATCTTGAAGGAAGCGACCAGCATCGCGGATGGTTTCAGTCATCTCTCTGGCCTGCCCTTGCGGTACGGGGCCGGGCCCCCTATGATATTGTTCTGACCCATGGCTTTGTTCTTGATGAGAATGGAAAGGCAATGAGCAAATCGGTGGGCAATGTGGTACCCCCGGAGAAAATTATCAATCAGTATGGTGCTGATATTCTAAGACTCTGGGTTTCTTCAGAAGATTATCGCAATGACCTGCGTATCGGCTTTGACATGGTCAAGCAGATTGCCGATTCATACCGGCGTATTCGTAATACCTTTAAGTTTCTCATTGGCAATATATCAGATTTCAGTGATGAGATGGCCCTTCCCTACGATGAACTGACGGAAATCGATAAATGGATTCTGAACAAGTTGGCGGTTCTCTCTGAAGCCGTGATAAATCACTATAACAACTATGAATTTCACCTGGTCTACCGTAAAATTTTGAACTTCTGTGCAGTAGAGCTTTCTTCCATTTACTTTGATATTTCAAAAGATATTCTCTATGTTGAGGCCCTTGATTCAATAAAGCGTCGGGGTAACCAGACAGTACTTTTTGAGATTTTCAATACCCTTCTCGGCCTGGTGGCACCGATTCTCTCCTTTACCGCCGAGGAGATATGGATGTTTCTCGGCCGGGACGGATCAGTTCACATGGAAACCTATTATTCTGTGAAGGAAGAATTCAAAAACAAGGTTATCGAAGAAAAAATTGAGCAGGTAGTAAACGTTAAAAAGGATGTACTAAAGGCTCTTGAGAGTATGCGAAAAGATAAGACCATCAAGGGTTCTCTTGAGGCCGATGTTTCTATCTATGTGGCAAATGATGCCCTGCGTGGTCAACTCTCAGAAATGGGAGACGAATTCAGACATTTCCTTCAGGTTGCGAAGGTAACCCTTACAGCAGAAAAGCTTGACGGTATGGAAGATTTCGATACCGCCGCAATATCAGCGCGGCGCTCCGAAGGTAAAAAATGTGTCCGCTGCTGGAACTTTTTTGAAGAACTGGGTACAGATACAGAGCACCCGGAGCTGTGTCAGCGCTGCACGGATGTAGTTAAATCATTGGGATAAAACAACATGTCTAAAATTAAAACAAATATAACAGCAGCAGGTATTCTCTTTTCCACTCTGATTCTCGATATCTTGACAAAGCACCTGATTGTTGAGAATCTGAACTATTATGATCGCTTAGATTATTTAGGCGGTTTTCTCCGAATTACCCTTGTCTATAACAAGGGGGGGGTTTTTGGAATCGCTCAGGGGTATAAGAATGTTTTTTTAATAATTTCACTGGTGGTTCTTGCCTTTATGGTGGCCTACTATATTTATGAAAAAAACAAGACAACCCTTTTCAGTATCTGCATGGCTTTGATAGTCTCCGGTGCAATCGGTAATATTATTGACCGGCTGGTTCCGGGGCGTCCCGGAGTAGTCGATTTTATTTCCCTGGGAGTTGACGGTGTATACCGGTGGCCCGCCTTTAATGTGGCCGATTCATGTATTGTTGCCGGGGCGATACTTCTGTTTTTTGTCTTCTTTCAGGAAGAAAAGCGGCGACGGGCCGAAGAAAGCGAAAAGAAAGAGTAGCTTTTTGCTTTCTTACTGGTGGCGCATTGTAATTGTGTTACTTCCGATTGTACGGTCATCTGCAACTGCCTTTATGGTAAAGGTACCCTCGCTGTAAAGGGAAACCAGTAATGAGGCTGCAGTGTCATCGGGTTTCACCTGAGTGCTTACGGTCTCCCGAAGCACTTTCTTCCCCCCACGCTCTTCAAAAACTTCTACTTTCAGTGTATCCGTTTCAAAGGGCTCTTTGTTTTTAACCAGCACCATGACATCCCCTGTTGAAAAGAGGGTGCCGCAGTTGACCCCGGTGCCATCAGGCTTTTTGCCTTCACAGAAGGTCAGGGAACCATTTTTTGAACAGGAACTCAGAAGCATTATGGCGGAGAGAATCATTATTCCAGTAACACGCATGGCAGCCTCCATCGGTTTTTCCGGTATACCTGAAAGGGTATACCAAACACTATTTTTTACAGAGAGCGTCGTAGAGGGCCCGGAGGGTCTCATCAGCATGGTAGTTCTGGACACCGAAGTGAAAGCTGATCTGGGCCGGTCCCTGGTCGATGATCTCAATGTTGATATTCTTATCTTTAAGAGCTGTTGCGGCTACCGCAATGACACCGGGCTGGTCTTTCATGCCGATACCCACCGGTGAAAGAACGGTAATATTGTAATTGAAGGAAATGGTATCAGGGTTGAGCTTTTCCTGAATAGCGTCCTTTAGATCATCCTCATAGCCCTTAAGGTCTTCCTGGCTGAAGATTACCGATACATCATCTTTATCGGTGGGATAGTGATATGTCTCAATGCCGAAATCCTTCATGATTTTAAGGAGATCATTAACAAATCCGATGGCTTCACCCGCTCCATCCTTTTCCAGATAGCAGTAGGCGATATTATCAAGACGGGCGATGCCGACAACCGTTTCGTCGGGAATACGATCTGAAACGATCATAGTGCCCGGAGCTGAAGGATTATTGGTGTTTTTTATATTGATAGGGATATGCCTTTTTTTACAGTTTACCATTGCATCGAAATGAAAGATGTTAAAGCCCTTTGATGAGAGGAGTCGTATTTCTTTGTAGGTCAGGCGGGGAATGACCTTGGCCCCCTTTATCACGCGTGGATCAACCTGGAAAATCCCGTCAGTATCGGTCCAGTTTTCGTAGAGTCCCGCGTTAACCGCGTAGGCGACTTCTCCCCCCGTAAGGTCAGATCCGCCGCGGGAAAATACCGCTACATCACCTTCTTCAGTGATACCATAGTAACCAGGGATAACCGCTACGGTCTCTTTATTTACAAGTTGTGCCAGGTTTTTATAGGTTATAGGGACAACCTTTGCATTGCCAAAGTTGGGAGAAACAACTATGCCGATGTCTTCCGGGAGCTGGAGTTCTGCATTGATTCCTTGTTTTTTAAAATACCGGGTTACAACCTTGGCGTTGTAATGCTCTCCCCGGGAGGCGAAGAAATCGACTTTCTTTTTATCCGGGAGAGATTTTTTAAGATCAATTTCAAGGTCATTCAGTATATCATCACCTTCAATACCAAGTTCTTTTATCAGGCGGGCAAATTTGTTTACAATACTTCTGTAGCTTTCTTCGGAGGAAATATTTTTATCTTTGCTCTTGAAATGGTTCCCATCGGTAGCCAGGTTAAACAGGTGATCAGTTACTTTTTCGCTATCTATGTCATCTTTTCCAGGGGCAGACACAACAACATACTTTCTGCTTGTATCTTTTTTTATAATTTCTGTGATTTTTTCGATTTGACCCGCATTGGCGACAGAACTTCCGCCGAATTTACAGACTATGTTTCCTTCCATTTTAGCTCCAGGTGATTCTATTATTTCAGGCGGATGCCATTTTTTTGCAGATGTGGAATCTGTATGTCTGTCATAAATGAAAAAAAAGTTCATTTTGCAAGGATTTTTTCATCGTGCCCGCATAATAATAAATACTGGCTTTTAGATTTTTTTTAAGGTATCTTGATATTTTCCCAGGCCTTGAATACTAGATTATTAAATATGGTAATATCCTTGATTTTCCCGGGAATATCCAGCTTGTAGCCGTTGGTGTTTTTTTGAAGATAGCCGGTTTGTAATTCATGAGGGCCTGAATTTATTTCAATTTTATTGCTGTCAAAAAGTTCCGGGTTGGTAAGCCTTACACCAGCAACGACATCCCAGTTAAAGAAGCCATCGATTTTAAATGTTTTTTTCATAAAATCACGCCACGGCTCAAGGCGTTCAAGAAGATATGGGTAGAGGTTAGCCTGTTCTGATCTTAATCGGGCAAATTCTTCCGGTCCAAAAAGCGCCTGAAGACAGAGGTGGCCGGTTATAACTGTTGTTGGAGCCGGAGATTTTAAGACGTGCCATGTCGCTTCGGGGTCACAGGAAAAGTTCAGTTCATTGCAGGTGACTCCGTTAATGATAAGGGGCTCTTGTATCCCGCCCATAACGATAACTTCCTTCACTTTATTAAAAAAGTCATTATCAATTAACCAGGCACCTGATAGATTTGACAGGGCGCCAGTGGCGCAAATGGTTATTTCTCCCGGGTAGAGGTTAACCTGTTCTGATAAAAATCGGGAAGCGTCACTGATACGGTTTTCAGGTGTGCCCCCTTTGTGTACCGGCAGGTCATTGAGTGAAAGGTCCTGCAGCAGATTAATTGTTGCTTCATAAACAACATCTATTGAATCATTGCCGAAGGTCGTGGTGATACCGAGAAGGTCAACATCGGGATGTCCTGAAAAATATAATATGGTGAGAGCGTCATCAACATCCCGAAATTCAATACCCATAGTATTGTCACAGTCATAAAGAACCTTTTTCATTTTTTTATCCCTGATTAAGGCTGTCGTTTATAAACCAGTTAATGTTTTTTAAATATGATTCTATTTTTTTAAAGGTAAAATTATTCTCCAGGGTTCGGTCGGTTCGGGAATATTCATACCACGCCATAAAACACCATGAGAGTCCCCTCAGGATAATGGTTTTTTCGAGAATTGAAGTTTTTCTCTGCAGCTCTTCAAGACCTATTGTGATTCCCCCGGCGGTACGGTATATGTCGAGAAAGGCGGTTTTTTCTTTTTTGCTGTAGAGATAGTCAGTCTTCCAGAGAGTTGTAGTCGGGGTAAGGAAGTGACCCAGATCCTGGTAGCGGCTTGATATAACCGCCTTCTCCCAGTCAACCAGTGAGCCTTCTTTTTCACGGATAAGGAAGTTATGGGAATTTACTTCAGTGTTAACAATACACATATCCTCGGAGATAAAATCTTTACTGGTGGATTCACCAAGCAGCTGTATCTTTTCATGAAGCTCCAAAAGCTGTTTTTTTTCACGGGACATTGGGTGATCGGGGAAACGGGTAATCAGGCCATAGCTTTCTCTGGCAATATCACGTACCGGATCGGCCTGCACAACCAGTGATCGGTCAACGGGCTGCTGATGAATCCGGGAAAAAATTTTTGCAGCGACCGGGGCGTCATTTTGATAGTTAAGGGGAAGGCCATCGAGAAATTCCATCAGAAGAACTCCTCCCTCAAATGATTTGGTATTCTCTTCCACATACAGGGGGCGGGGAGTCACGCCGGAGTTTTCAAGTGCCCTGAGGACTTTAAATTCATAGCTGATCTGATCGGATAGGTTAAGCTGGCTGCCGTGATTGATTCTAAAGACAAAGTGTTTATCCATAGTATCAGTGACGGTATAATTTTCATTGTATTCTCCCGCTGCAAGAAATTTGACTTCCGACACATTATTAATCCAGTGACGGGATGTGCAGAATTCTGCAATTGTTCTCAGTTTCTCTGTTTTTTCAGTTTTCAGCTTCTTTTCCCCGATATGCTTATTTTTCTGTTCAATAGTATAGAATACTATTGTATACTTAAAATAAGAAATCAACTGCTAAACAGTAGTTTAAAGTTAAAAGTAAGGGGGCGCATTATGAATGAGTTCAGGGTTTGTGAATCCTGCGGATATGGAAGGGGTTTTCATGTATCTTTTAAAAAAGAAGATAACAGGTTTTTAATCATTTTTATCTGCCCTGAATGCGGTGCTTCCTATGATCTGGGTATCGAGGAAGGGCGTATAACAGTGAGCAAACCGGTCCGTGGGAAAGATTTTTAACTTTGAGGAAACAGTGGGAATATTCGTAAAATAAAAATTTTAGTAGACATATTTATCCTGCTCGGGACTCTGGTCATAATAATGAAGTGATCCTTCGGTAATCTTCTTCTGTTCCACTACCTGGCAGCATGGCGGCCTATTCACACTTCAGCCCAATATATCTGCACCGGAATTTGTTGATTGTTTCTGTTGAGAACATTTCGAATTTAAATTAATTCGCAACAGGAGTAGTTATGTCAGAAAAACAATTCGACAGCCTTGGTCTGTCTGAAAAAGTCATGCAGGAAGTGTATCGCAGGGGTTTCGAAGAACCTACCGCTATCCAGGAAAAGGCTATACCCCTCATCCTGAAAAATGAAAAAGATATTATTGCCAAGTCGCAGACAGGTACTGGTAAAACAGCCGCCTTTGGCCTGCCGATACTCGACATGCTCGATGAGGGAAAAACTAATGTTCAGGCCGTTGTCCTTGTACCGACACGTGAACTGGCTCTGCAGGTATCCGAAGAACTGAATTCCTTTATTGGTAAGCGTAATATTACGGTACTTCCGGTCTACGGGGGACAGTCGATGTCTGATCAGCTTCGCCGCCTGAAGAAAAAGGTTGATATCGTAGTAGGTACCCCGGGACGAATCATCGACCATATTAACAGGAAAAGCCTTCACCTTGAAAGAATTTCCTTTGCTGTACTTGATGAAGCGGACGAAATGCTTAACATGGGCTTTATAGATGACATAGAAGAGATTCTCAGCCACACAGCGGGTCATAAAAGAACGGTTCTTTTTTCAGCGACAATGCCTGACCATATCTATAAAATTGCAAAAAAGTATATGGGAGAATATGAAATAATTGAGGCAGGGGGAAAAAATCTTACTGTAGACAAAACGGATCAAATTTATTTTGAAGTAAACAATTCTGATAAGTTTGAAGCCCTGTGCCGTATCATGGATATGGAAGATGAATTCTATGGTCTGATCTTTTCCCGTACCAGGGTCGGTGTTGATGAATTGACAAACAGGCTTCTTTCCCGGGGGTATGATGCTGAAGGTATCCATGGGGATATTTCACAGATCCAGCGTGAACGGTCTCTTCAGAAGTTTAAAAAGCGCAGAGCAAATATTCTTGTGGCAACCAATGTTGCTGCCCGGGGTATAGATATTACTGACCTGACTCATGTTATAAACTACTCTCTTCCCCAGAATACTGAGGACTATATTCATCGAATCGGAAGAACAGGCCGTGCTGGCAAGAAAGGAACGGCTATCACTTTTATCAGTCCTTCTGAGCATCGGAAGCTGAAAATAATCAGCAGGGAAACAAAAAGCCCTATTCGAAAGGAAGAGATACCGACTATTTCAGATATTAAGAACGCCAGGAAGGATAAGCTTTTTGCTGAACTCCTGAAAGCTAATAATAAGGAAAAAGTCAATAAAGAATATCTTGAAATGGCGGTACAGCTTCTCAGCGGTAATGACCCTCTTGAGGTGATTGCTTCACTTCTGCAGAATTCTTTTCAGAATTCCTTTGACGCAAAAGCTTATGGTGAGATTAAAGCAATCCCGAAAAAGTCGAATAAAAAGACCCGTCTTTTCCTTTCCAAGGGAAAAAAGGATGGCCTGTCTCCCCGCAGCCTGCTTCGAATGATTAAGAATGAAACTGGTATCGGCGGATCAGTGATTAATGATATCTGTATAAAAGATTCTTTTTCATTTTTGACGGTACCGGGGAACGAGGCAAAGCAGATAATTAAAGTCTATGGTAGCGGGAACAGCCGTAATCAAATGACAGTAAAGATTGCAGAAAATACGCCGACACCCAAAAAAGATTCCCGTAAAGGATCACGTCCCCGGGCCTGATTTTTTTGATATTAACTTTCTTTCGGGTTAACGTTACCTAAACCCGGAAGAAAGTCATGAAGCAGCTAAGAGTCTTCTACTGTTATTCTGATTTGCTGATTACATCTGTTAAATATGGAATCAGCTGTTTTTTCCTGGATAGAATGCCTTTCATACTGAAAACATTCTCATGTATTTTTGGGTAAGATATTCCTTTTATTACATCCCCGTTGCCGTTGATAAAGAAGATACTGTTGAGTTCTGTAATATCTGTAACAAGAAGAGCAGAAAAAAGGAGACCTTCTTTATTTTGTAGCGCCTCAAGTTCCCCTAATATTTCTTCACGCCGTTCCATTAAGTGTGTCAGGGTTGTAACCTCTACCTGTGAAACGGAGTATGTTTTTTCTCCCTGGGGATATTTTTTTAAATCCATGTTTAGAATTTCTTTAACAGACTTTTTTTCAACCTGAGAGGCGGCGTGCATGATGTCATTGCCGAATTCATCAATTGTAAGGTCTGTAATTTCTGACAGATACCGGGCCATATCCCTGTCAATATCCGTGGTGGTGGCTGATCGAAGAATAAGGGTATCGGAAAGAATTCCCGCCAGGAGTATTGATGCGATTTCTTTCCTGAGTGGGATTTTGTAATCGGTATAAAGGGTTGCTATGATAGTTGATGTTGATCCTACCGGACGATTGATAAAAGTTATGGGATAGGCCGTGGGGGGGTTGCCAAGGCGGTGATGGTCAATTATTTCCAGAATTTTATAGTGTTCTATGCCCTCTGCAGCCTGGGACAATTCATTATGGTCTACCATGATTACTTCTATATTGGGATCTTCCATCAGGTCTCCCTGGCTGATGATACCAATAACCCTGTTGTCTTCATCAACTACCGGGAGGGACCGTGAAACGGTTGAAGCCAGTTTCTCCCGTATACTTTTAATATAATCATCTTCCCGCAGGGGCTCCTGGTTTTCATCGCCCATGTAGCGTACCGGTGTCGAGTAAAATGATAGCAAAGAACTGGTGGCGGTATCAAAGGGGGAAATAATGATGGAAGTTTTCTTGTCCCGTGCCAGATCTTTAATTTCCTTTACAACTGTTTTGCCGCCGGTGACAATCAGGCAGCGTATGCCGGCTTCAATGACTGCCCGATGTACATCATCCCTGTTTCCCGCAAGAACTATGGTATTTTCCCGGGGGAGAGCCTGAATGAATTCATTGATTGTATCTATGTGTGAAGCGGCCACAAGAATTCGAGCTCTGAATATTGCGTCGGGATCGAAACTGAGTATTTCCTGTCCGTTCAGGGTCTGAAGAAGGTGAGTTATGGAAGTCGGGATAATACTGCGCTGGTGGGGGTCTATTTTTTTCAGCATATTTTCAGCAAAGGCATTGTAGTGGAGAAGAGAAACGAATCGGTCTTCAGAATCAACTATCGGAAGCATTTTATGGCTGTCCTTGTTCAAGAGGTCAAGGGCCTGCCAGAGTGGGGTCAGTTCATGTACTGTTACCGGCATGCTGGTCATATAATTACGAACCCGGGGAATGAGATCACTGATGAAATCAGGTTTATCTATTTTAAAGCGTTTTAAAATATAATCAGTTTGAGGATTTATTTTTCCTACCCGAACAGGATAACAGTTTTCATATCCCTGAATTTTTTTTAATTCTGAGTAGGCAATAGCTGATACAACAGAATCTGTATCAGGATTACGGTGTCCCATGACATAAATTTTTTTCTGGTTCAATTCTTGAATCCTCTGTTTACTTACAGGAGAGAGCCCTGAAGGTCTTCTTCATCTGCGATTTCTCCGGTATCTTTTTTTACTTTAACTTCCTTTGCCTCAACTGTTCCATTATCTCCTGACTGGAGTATCTGAATTTTTCTCTCAGCCTCTTCAAGTTTATCATGG
>CAZPEK010000062.1:0-9517 GCA_964585555.1 uncultured Leptospirales bacterium
AAGGTACAAGGTACAAGGTACAAGGTACAAGCGGCGGTGAGTTAAATGGCCGACTTGCACCTTGCAACTTTCATTTTAGAAGGATTTTCTCTCAAACCAGTCATCAGACGTATCTTCAGTATAGCGGCCTTCGACCTGGTCCCATTTATAGGTATCTCCCATCATCTCCTTTATGCGCCAGTCAGGAGTAGATGCTGAAGGTCCCATTTTACCGGTTGCCTTTCGGCTCCACCAGCTGACAGTGCATTCAACGGGAGGATCAGCAGCCATGGAATAAAAATAGTGCAAAAAGGCTGCATTGTGTTTTTTGGCAAGCTCGGTGCTTCCATAATACCAGGGGCGTACATCGACTGAAGCGACAACTTCCTGGAGGTCCATATTAGCGTCCATGGCTATTCCCAGGGATTCGCTCAAAGCCGTGGTGCTGTACATTTCAACAACAAAACCGTCCCAGTCATCCATCATATCGGCAATCGCCCACCGGCACCGTTCGCCGACCCAGTCATTACTTCCGTCACCATTGCTGTCTCCGAGCCAGCTCTTGCCGTCTTTGGTCCATGCGGGATCAAGAAGTGCAAGGCGGTCGATTGAATAGGTATCTGCATCAATGGTTCCGGTTTCTATTTTATCATGAAAAATCTGGGCTACCCGGGTTGCCAGCTGGTTGCCCAGTGAATGTCCGGCAAAACGAAGTGAATCTGAACTGTTGTCAGCAAGGGCATCAAGAAGAATATCAGCTGCCAGGTCACCAACACCGCCACTGCCGGAAGGATTCAAATCAGTGCTGAATTCACCATTGGAAAGACGGTAGCGGAATCCCTTTGGTCCGTTGCGAGTCCAGATCTTTGACTCTGCCCACTGTACATCATCTTCATCAGCCCACTGGGCCCAGTGGAAAATGCCCACATTATAGCCTTTTTCTATCCACCCGTTCTGTGTCCAGACATCGGCATCTTCAAATTCAAGATCCGGGATCTTGTATCCATTTTCACTTGAGCTTTGCTGCCAGCCGTGAAAATATATTACCGTTGGTTTGTCGGGATCATAATAGGCATTATTATCACCTTCTGAAAACTTTTCCTTTGCTCCATCGGTACCCAGCCAGTAAAGACCGTAGTTAAGATAGTCCAATACTTCATCTACTTCATCGGTAGTCTGGGATGCCGCATTGACACCGGTTACCGAGCCAGCCAAAAGCATTACTGCAGTTAATATAATCGTTACTGTACGAAACATAAACTTACCCTCCAGTTAGTTATTTGTTTCCCTGCCCGCCTCTCCTTCAGGCAGATATTCTCTCTTTGTATAGACTAAATATATCGTTTACGATATATTTAACAACAACTTTTTCCGTCTGGTCGGCTTTTTTTTGAAAATATTGCAAAATGAAAGTATTTATACTGTTTTATGGATACAGAAGAAGATTATGTAGAGTTTTTTGAGTTTTTTTGTATGAAGGGGCGAAAATGTTTTTGAAGGAGCATTTTTTATTTGAAGGCGAGTTTTGCAAAACTCGCCTTCAAATAAAAAAACGGGATCACCTAAAGCGATCCCGTTGAAGAGTATTATGTTTTGTTCGTATACTAAGGAGTACGCCGATCAGCGCTTTACGCGCCAGGTACCATTTGAATTAATATAATTTCGTACCGCCTTAAGAGATTTCTTCACGCCGTTTTTCTTAAACATATTCTCAATAAAAGATGGGACATTTTTAATAGAGACATTGCTGCCGTAACGGGCGAGGGTTTTTCCTTCACCATATGAATAGAATTTCCAGTATCCCCGCAGGTCTTTCAGATCATTTTTGAAGGAAGGATCAAGTCCCCAGTAAAAATACTTATTCGCCGCATCAAAACGGTGAATGACCCGGTAGACATAGTCAAGCCAGGCAACAGAGAGATGAAACTCAAGATTGTCCTGTGCAGTTCCCTTGTTGATAATATTGATCTTTTCAATTTCCTTAAGATACTTTATCTGATCCTGGGTCTTGAAAAGCAGGCTCCAGACCTGGTCGGGGGTCTTATCAAATACAAGAATCGCCTGAATCAGGGCGCTTTTATTTTTCCCCTTTACTTCACTGGTAAAGAAAATAATGCCACCCTTTGCAAGGGTTGCCTTCTGTTTTGCAGTCAGTCCCTTCAGGCCGTCGGCTCCGAAATTCGGGGCACCCGAGGTCATGACCGCCGAAACAAGTATCAATGTCACTGTCAATACTAATCGCTTCATATCATCGCTCCTTCTCTTTTAGCGCTTGCTCTTCATCACAGAACTCATTGTTTTTTTGTGTGTATACAGCTTCTCATCACTTCTTTTTTTCTTTTTGAAGGCGAGGATGCGCATCCTCGCCTTCAAACACCCTTATCCTGAAAATGCCGGTGAATAAAAAACTCCAAAGGATGCACGGGCTTCAACTCTGAACCGGTATTCCCTTCCCTTTTCTAATTCGGGATTAAGCCACCGGACCTCATAGAGCCCCCTTCCTTCCCTGCTTTCTTTTTTGTTGTATATAACCGCCATGTCACTTTCCTGATCGTTAACAAAAATGCCTTTTACCAGAAGGGGCTTCCATGATTGCCCCTGCTTCACTTCGACAGAAACCAGGGGCTCATGAAAAGCAATTCGGTCGGGCATCACATCGTACCATGAGAATGCCCAGAAAGGTTCATCGGCTATGATGGCAGGCACATAATCAGGGACAGCAGCCACAGCGCGTGCCCCTGCCGGTACTGATGGTTTCGGCATGAAGTCTGCCGCATTAAGGGAAAAGTTCATCGAGGCGGGAAGATCACTTCCACTTCCATCACGGGCCATTTCCCGGGCGAGTTCAGCAGCCTGTTCAGCCACGAAAAGTCCCGTATTTGGACCATAGAAGTTACTTCCCCCTTCATAATACTGAAGGCTGTATTCTTCAGGAGTATTCAGGTAGCCGAAATACCCGTTGGAGGTATCACAGACACAGGTTTCTTTTAATTCTTTGAGACCGCTTTTTCTTCCTTCATCCATTGCCTTTTCTGCAATGCGCCGGCCCATCTCCATGGTAACCTCCCAGGGAAGCGGTACGATGAGAAGATCTCCAACCTGGATAAGCTGGAGCAGGCAGTGGCGGGGAAAATCTTTTTTTCGAAAAACCATGCGCAGGAGACCAAAAAGGGGAATACGCTTTGCCCCCTGCTCTCCCCGGGTAAAAATACGCCGGGGATTTCCCGGCCTGAAGGGTGGAATATAGCTGAAGGGTGTCCGGCGTCCCTTGCCGAGGGCTCCCCCTGCCGAGGCGTAACCGGGGCTCGGAGTCTTTGCCACGGATATACCATTAATAACAGTTTCACGCTGCAGGTCAACCTGGCGGGAACGATACCGGATATTCAGATTGCTCTTCAGTTTTTTATCGAGGGAAGCAAAAAGCTCAAGGGTCTTATCGGCAATCACCCGGGCAATAATTCTTTGATGGGTAAAGTTTTCATGGTATTCCTGGGCATAGTTGGCGTTGTTATCGCCGTGGGTCAGATTTGCCCCACAGTGCACAGGGCGTGCCGGCGTCTGGTAGCGGGCCTGAATTTCATTTTCTACGATGCGCTCAACAAAGCCTGTCACATCTCCGCTGAAAAGAGAACCGATAAGCTTCGGGTTCGTGTTGGGATGAATCGAAAAGGTGGTAAAGGCGCCGAGAGGTTTAAAAACGCCCTTACGCACTTTGGCGTCAACACGAATCATGTAGAGCCAGGGGTTGATGGCGGCATGGGGGTTCTTGCGGGTTGCCTCGTCACCCACCGTTTCATTCAGCAGGTACGGGGGAAAGGCCCGGTTTACCGTTACACCGTATATTTCAGTTTTTCCCGTGGCGATGCGCGCCTCTGTTCTTTTATCATATGCCTCGATAATCGCGTCGGCTATCCGCCGGCAGAGAAACTCGGTATAAGCGGGATCAAAGCCCGGTTTGCTTGCCGCCATCTTGTTGTAAAAATTACTCCCGAAAAAACTTCCCGGTCCTGAATGGGTATGGGTTCCCGCGATAAGCAGGCCCCCTGAATCGATATCGGTACGTGTTGCGATCATCTCAGCGACCCGGTGGTGAACCAGGATACTTCCCGTCAACATGTCAGTCTGCACCAGCGCCAGTCCCGGTTCTTTTTTATCTTTGAGGTAGAGAACCCGGGCAAAGAGACGGGTTCTCACACCGACAGCATTATCGGCGAATGTTGAGTATCCCGAGGTAGTCATGCCGGGGGGAGGCGTAATATCGATTGCGGTCATCCCCGCAAGAATTGTCTTTTCCTTTGCAGGGGGTTTCGGTGTACGGTACTGGATTTTAACTTCCGTTTTCATCATACAGGGCCTCTTTACACTGAGCAGCTGCTCAACAATCTACCTGGACGGTTTTTATTGTCAATATCTTTTCCTGAATAGTGTTAAATTCGTATAAATTTACTTAAAAAAAACGAATTCTAATACTTTTTTCTTAAATATTAAATAGAGAACCTCACTATCCTGCATGACCGCATTAAAATAATCATCAAAAAATAAATACTGACAAAATTCTGAAGATCGATTGTCAAAGTATCCCCTTCAATACATAATGTCCAAAAGAAAAGGACTTAACATCATGAAACAACCGGTCATCATATTTTTCACCATCATAATCCTTTCCGCCACCGCCGGGACATCACCGCTCAGCGGAACAGAGACAATTGAAAAGGAAGTTAATGCCTGGTTCCGGTATCATATCACTGCAGGTTTTAACGAAGAGGGCTTAGCCGTCTTTGCCCTCGCAGGATCACGGTATAATTTCAACCGAAGCATAAAGATAGACGGCGCCGACCAGCCCGCCCCGTCAAAAAATGCCTGCCTCCAGGAAGTTTCCGCGGGGCTGATTGTTCCCCTCTACAGCCGCTGGAATATTTCCCTCAAGGGACTCATCGCCTACTCGCCTCATTTTTATTTTATAGATGAAAAAGCGGGAGGCTTTTACACGCGCCATAATCTCGAAACACAACTGGAGCTGACAGCACAGTTTCATGATTCCTGGGCATGGTATCGCCTCTTTATGAATAACGCTCTTCCGGGAAAAGACGGCGAAGGCACCGATCTTGACTACCAGTTCATGACCCGCCACCAGGCGGGCTTCGCCTTTCCGGTAACTTCATGGCTGATACCGATGATAGACAATGAAATATTCATCAACCTGACTCCCGAGAGCTCCCGGGGGGAGAAATACTTTTGCCGAAACATAAGCACGGGAACCCTCAGGTTTAAAGCAGCAGTGAAGCTTGCCTTTGACCTGAAGTACAGTTTCGCCTGGATTCTTGCCGGGGATACGGGGAGCGATGAAACTATCATTCATCGGCATTATATATCCCTGTGGGTGCATCATTTTATTTGAAGGTTTATTTGAAGGCGCGAAAGCGTTTTCGCGCCTTCAAATAAACATCGCGCCTTCAAAAATAAAAAATCATTCGCCCCCGCAACCAGTATATACATTCGATACAAAAAACTGGTTGAATCCATCATAGCTCCTCTTTATTGTGACACCACACCATGAAAACAATAACCGAAAACCAACTAAACAAAGAATTTAAAAAACGAGGCATTGATCTGAATGATACCCAGATCGGCCAGTTCGTCAGACTCCATGAGCTCCTGGTTACCTACAATGAGGAGTACGACCTGTCGCGCCTCAAGAGCAACAAAGACATTATCGAAAAACATTTTATTGACTCGCTTTACTTTACCCGTTTTATTGAGATGCCGACGTCTCTTCTCGATATCGGCACGGGGCCCGGTTTTCCCGGCATCCCCTTAAAGATTGCCTTTCCCGATACCCATGTAATTCTCGGCGAGCCGCGGCATAAACGGGTCACCTTCATGGAAATGGTTATCAAAGACCTGGGCCTTGAAAAAGTAGAAGTCTACCCCCACCTGGTGACCGATAAATCTTTCTTTGATGTTGAAGCGGTGGTTACCCGTGCTCTCGAAGACGCTGAAGGTACCCTGACGCGGGTGAGCCACTTTCTCCCCGCCGGGGGGCGTGTCTTTTTTATGAAGCGCCCCGGGGCCGAAGACGACCTGAAGGCCCTTTCAAAGGAAAACCGGGATCTCTACTACCTTGAACTGAACCGCCCCTACACCCTTCGTGATGACAATGACCGGTGCCTCCTGGTTTTTAAAAAGAAAAGCGATACCCCGGCAAAGCTGTTTCCCATCATGAAGAATATCGAAGAAACCGCCGGGCAGGCGATAACTTCAGGCGAGAATAAAACATACAGGGCCCTTAAAAAGCTCACCACCTCTGAAGGCATCAGAAAGAACCGGCAGACCCTTGCCTCAGGGCACCGCATTGTCAAAGAACTCTTTGAGAATAAGTTAAAGGAAGTTAACGCCTGCATCATCCCCGACGGCTACCGGGAAGAAGATCCTGACATGCTCCGGTACTTTGACGAGCTTATTAAAGACAAAAAATTTCTCGTGTTAAAAAAGGGACTCTACAATGACCTGGACATTTTTGGCACCATGGGTCCCCTCGCTTCTATTGAAGCACCTGAACTCAAACAGTGGGAAGTTACTGACAATAAAGGCCTCACCCTGATGATCCCCTTCCAGGATCCTTCTAACGTAGGAAGTGTTATTCGAAGTGCTGTCGGTTTTGGCGCTGACCGTATCGTTCTGCTCAAAGAGGCGGCAAACCCCTACCACCCGAGAGCGCTGCGTACATCTTCAGGTTCAGTTTTTAACGCTCCCCTCTTCAGAGGGCCATCTATTCGAGATCTTGCAGATGCTGACCTGCCGGTACCCCTGGTAACCCTTGACCGTTCAGGCTCTGAGCTTGGTGACTTTACCTTTCCCGAAGACTGCATACTGCTTCCCGGTATTGAAGGTCCGGGGATTCCTGATTCACTGAAAGGCAATGCCGTGTCTATTCCCTTAGACGGTCCGGTTGAGTCGCTGAATGCGGCGGTTGCGGCGAGCATAGCCTTGTTTGCCTGGCGGCAGGGGCAGTAAGACATTTCATATATAATAATTTTCCTTTCCAGTTCCATAATTTAATTTTTAAAGGCGACATTTCACTATGTCGCTTTTAAAAATTAAATTATGGATTTCAGGCAGTAGAAAATACTAATATACAAATCTTACGGGAGTAAACCATGAAAAAACTATTCTTCTTCACTATTCTCATGAGCCTCATGCTGGCAACCAGCGGTTTTTTAACTGCCAACCCCGGTGACCGGTGCGCCGGTGACGCCTCATGCGGTTTCGGAGAAAAATGCCAGAGCGGCGTCTGTATTAAAAAGAATCAATTTGACTTCGGCGGATCAGGGAAAAACGGAAAGCCCTGTAATATTGATGCTGACTGTATCGGTTCCGGAAAATGTGTCAGTAATGGATTCGGGAAGAAGTTCTGTTCAGGCAACTGATAAAATATTTTTGCATTGAATAAAAAAGGACTGCAACTCCGGTCCTTTTTTATTGAGATGTCTGCGGATGAGAAGACACATATTACTCAGCAAGTCTCTCTGACCAGTAGCGGGGTTTACGATGCAGATGAGAAACAGTAATAACAACCAGAAGGTCATCATCAATACCGTAAATGATGCCATAGGGGAATCGAGCAAGGAGGCATCTTCGAATCCCCAGTTCAAGTTCATAGTTTGCATGAGGATGAGCAACCGACCGTCGAATGGCTCGATCAAGTTCATCTAAAAATTCCATGGCGAGAATTTCAGATTTCTGGCTATACCAGCAAAGGCGTCATCGAGTTCCTGCTGCGCCAGGGAAAGAAAATGTACTTTCATTTTTTCTTGTATTTCGACAGCACATCTTCATAAGGTATTGCTTTTACTTTACCGGCTTTATAATCATTCCACCGATGTCGGGCTTCTTCTGCCCATATTTTATCAATTTCAGGATCTGGTTTATCGAGATCAGCTAATATCACATCGACCAGCTGAAGTTTCTCAATATCTTCAAGGGAGTCTATTTCTGAGACTATTCTTTTCAATGAATCAGTCATTCTTTCCTCACTTTTTATTCCAAGTTTGTATAATGTACTAACTGTTAAAAATTTTTCAAGCCATTTACTTCTGAAAAGTAGACTTTAACTTCCTGCCACTGAATTTTAGATACAAATGCAACCCGCTTGTTATGAAGGTAGCCCTTATATTCAAATTTAAACTAAATTTTGCAACCCCTGCCCGCCTTCCCTTTTCTTATTGACAGGAAGGAACTCCATGAGTGACATTATGTAAACTTCCTTACCCAAAAAACAAAGAGCAGATCATGACCAGAAAAATAGTTACTTCTGAAGATTACAAAAACATCATCCATGTTCCCCATGAAGGAGTCGGCCATCATGGAACCCCAAAAAAAGAAACCGAGGCCCTTGAAGCTTCCCTGCTGAAAGACCCGCGGATCAACAATCTTTTGATTCCCGAAGAGTGCATCCGCCACCGAAACGCGGCTCTTGCCGAAGAGATATGCCGTGACTACAGAGACATCAAAGACATCGAGATACTGGTGGTTCTTACCGGTGCAATCATCTATGCCAGTGACATGGGACGGGCGATTTACACTGCCGGGTCAATTAACACGCGCTACCACATGATAAAAACATCGGTCTACGACAAGGCGATCAAAAGCAGCGGCGAAAAGTACCGGGCCGTTGAAATGGTCCTCGCTCCCCGGGATATTGACAATCGGGACATCCTGATTGTTGAGGATATCACTGATCAGGGATTTACCATGACCTGGCTCCTCGACTACCTGAAAAATGACCGCCGTGTAAACAGCACGCGCACCTGCAGCCTTCTGACCAAGCGCCTTGCCAACCCGACTGCGGAAGTCAAAAAGCTCCGCGATGAACTGGTTGTCGACTATAGGGGTTTTGACATCGAAGACATCTGGATATCAGGCTACGGCATCGACACGGCCCATGATTTTAGAAACATTCCCCACATCATCGGGATTAACGAACATTATTTCAGCTGAGGGCACAAGATCATGACACAGTTAATCATCAACAACGCTTCGATTATAGACACTGAAAAGAAAAATATTTTTAAAGGAAGTGTACGCATAGCCGAAGGAATAATCTCAGAAATTTCCGAGACTCCCTTCAGCAGTGGAGAGGCAGAAAAGGTCATTGACCTGGAGGGAGCGCTTATTTCCCCATCTTTCATCGATTCTCATATCCACATTGAAAGCAGCATGCTCTCCCCCCTTGAATTCGCCCGCACCGCCATACTTCACGGTACCGGCACGGTCATGGTTGATCCCCATGAAATAGCAAATGTCTTCGGTACAAAAGCCGTGCATCTTTTCATTGAGCTTGCAAAACTCATGCCCCTTGACATGTATGTTGCCATACCGTCATGTGTCCCCGCCACAGACATGGAAAATTCGGGTGCCGTCATCACCGCCAAAATCTTCTTCCCCGACTCGGCCGCGCTCAGGATCATCCCCGCCACGCTCGCGTCGCTCAGGTCCCCCACCGCAATCACGTCCGCGTCCTGCTGAAGCGCCAGCTCCA
>CAZPEK010000062.1:9527-12951 GCA_964585555.1 uncultured Leptospirales bacterium
AAATGATGAATTTTCCCGGCATTATAAAGGGCTTCGGCGATGCCCGGGAAAAGGTTGATGCCGCCTTTGCTTTTGGCAAGCTTGTCGACGGTCACTGCCCCGGGGTTACCGGCAAGGATCTGCGAGTCTATGTTTCAAACGGCAAAAATGACGGCGTGGTCCGCATCATGAATGACCATGAGACCGCCCACCCTGAAGAGGCAATCGATAAACTTGACGCGGGAATGTTTCTCGCCCTCAGGCAGGGAAGCGCCACCCGGGACCTTGACGTGATTCTTCCTGTTCTGGTCCGTGAAAAAACACCTCTGGAAAAATGCATGCTTTGTTCTGATGACCTTTCAGCCAGCGAGTTGAAAAGCTCAGGACATGTTGACCGGATAATAAAAAGAGCCCGGGACATTTTTATTAATGAAGGAAGTTATGCCCCCGACGGGGCGGCGCTTCAGGCAATCGCCATGGCAACAGAAGTTCCGGGCCGTTACCTGCAGCCCTACCTCACCCTGACCGGCAGGCCCCCGGCGGGGAAAATCGCCGAAGGCTACAAGGCCAACATTCTAATTCTTGAGAGCCTCGATACACTGTCGGTTAAAAGCCTCATCCATAACGGCGAATTAATCATGGAAGATAAACAATCCTCTTATGAACCTGAACCCTACGATTTTACTCCCTTTACCAGAAGCGTCAACACGGGAAGAACCATTACCGCCGATGACTTTCACGTTGATACAGATACAGGGGCCAGTTCTGTTACCGTACGGGCCATCGACCTGGTTTCTGAGAGCCTTTTGACCGGTTCAGCTGAAGTAAGCCTGCCGGTTAAAGATAATAAAATTCTTCCCGATCATTCACAGGATACGGCCCGCATCGCGGTCTTTGAGCGTCACCACGGTACCGGTTCATCTTCAAGGGGCTTTGTCAAGGGCCTCGGCATTTCCGGCGGGGCAATCGCTTCAACAATTGCCCATGACAGCCACAACCTGATCGTTACCGGTTACGATCCCGAACTCATGGCACGGGCGGCCCACCTGCTCACAGAAAAAGGGGGCGGCATTGCCCTGGTGACCGAAAAAACTTCCTTTCACCTCTCCCTTGAAATTGGCGGCCTGATGACCAACAGGCCGATAGATGAGGTCATCGTGGATTATGATAAGCTTAAAAAAGCCGCCGTCGAACTGGGTACTCCCCTGCGGAACATTTTCATGACCCTGAGCTTTCTTTCTCTTCCGGTTATTCCTTCGTTGAAGATTACCGACAAGGGACTCGTTGATGTGGATAGTTTCAGTTTTACTGAGCTTGAGGTTTCGTAAATAACCTTTGATCATTTGCATAGCAGCTCGAATACAAAAAAGCTATATCAATTTAATTTTCAATAAAATTTACTAAACTAATAATAAAAAAAATACCCCTATTGATAATTATTTTTGGAGCAAAGCATATTAGAGGGTTCGCAACATCTTAAATCTTCAACCCTGGAAAGAATACTAAAAAAGGAAGTAAAATGAGTAGAGATATTAATGCAGCAACATTCAACGAAGAATCAAATGCATATAATTTTTCACGCCCTCATTATCCTATCGAAATATTCAAATTTTTATCAGAAATAAGTCCAGGTATAGATTCGGCATGGGATTGTGCCTGTGGAACAGGACAAGCATCAAAATATTTATCAAAGTACTTTTCGAACATTCAGGCTTCTGATATCAGTGAAAATCAGATAAAATTTGCATATAAACATGAAAACATCATTTATTCAGTACAGGATTCTGAAAAAACAACATACCCCTCCAATTCATTTGATCTAGTCTGTGTCGCACAAGCATTACACTGGTTTAGTTCTCCTGCATTTTTTAAAGAAATAAGGAGAGTTCTCAAAGATAAAGGTATATTTGCATGCTGGGGATATAGTTTTTTTAAAATCTCTCCTTCAATTGATTTAATAGTAGATGAACTGATATTTAAACCTCTTAAGACATATTGGTCACGAAAAAATAAAATACTTTGGAATGGTTACTCAGATATCAAATTCCCTTTTACGAAAATTCCAGTACCCTATGTTGAAATGAGTCAAGAGTGGACCAAAATAGAACTTGTAAATTATATAAAAACATGGTCAGCTTACAAAAGGTTCTCAGTTGATAATGATACTGATATTCTTTCAAACTTCTTAAAAAAGATAACTGACCATTGGACTGATGGTTCTAAAATGAAGGTAATTATGGATTTTGTATTTTATTGTGGACAAAAGTAGCATTTTTCGCTGCTAATTGTAACAGCGGGAATGAACACTTCGTTACTACAAAATTCACTTAATATACTATTCCATGATAGACTTCTCCTATCTGCAAAACGTTGAAAACTTTTAAAAATAAATTGATCAACTTTTAAGAATATGTTAGAAATTATGTCACACTTGACTGGCAGTATAACTGCAGGATTGATAGTAGCACTTATATCTTATTCGGTTATCGCAATAAAATACAACCGAAAAGACATAGCCACAATTGCAGTTATTTGCTGCCTTGTTACTGGAATGGCCTGGGGACTCTATTCTGCAATTTCAGTCTCAATAGGATTTATTTTCCTGACTCTGTATATATTAAAAAAGAAAAACCAGCATGAGATACGTAAAAATACAAAAATTTTTTAAATTCAACAATCCCTCTCTGCTTTTAGATATCAGCGTTTTTCTCTATGCTACATTTTTCCTCTTTACCATAACAGGTAAAAGCGAAGGAAGCACGAATAGCGCATTTAAAATCCTTGGATTAGCTTCTATTTTTATCATGCAGACTATCCTGCCCCTGTATATAGCAAAAATTTCCGACTCATACAGCAGCCTTAGTGAAAAAAAATTCGGTTCCCTGCTTATTTCCTTCATGAACATGGTATTTCCAGTATCAATTTTCTTCGTCTTTGTAATGGGTTTTGCCGCAATGAAACATCTCAACATTGAAAGTTCCGGAAGTACCGTGACAGGAATAATTTTCGGATCGCTCTTTGCTCTGTTTTTTGGATATTTTTCAGGCGATACTTTTTACAGAGAAAAAAGCGATGAGGGTTTTTCGACAGCCCTGAATTATATTGTTTCATATGTAGCAGTATTTATTTTTTATATATGTATCATGAGTTTTATCGTCGATGTCATGCCGGGTATCGTCACCCTGGTTGTCCTGAGCGCATCGTTAACTATTATAACAGTACTCTATAAAACTCTCAAGAAAAGACTTCCGTTATTAGCTGGAAATAAAACATTTGAGAAGTATTATCCCCTGGCGGGAGAATTCATGCTTAACATTGCCCTGGTTTTTTCTCTTTCCTTTATGCTCGAGGTTCAATCTGTTGATATGCTTAAAAATTTCAGAGGTGACGTTTTTGCTTCTATTTTTGCATTGACCTTTACCGGCTACCTTCCTCTGAGGATATT
>CAZPEK010000063.1:0-12919 GCA_964585555.1 uncultured Leptospirales bacterium
GAGGTTCAGAAAGCAAAAGATTTAACGGCCCGGTATTTTAACGGAACTTCCTGCGGCAATGAATTAAAGGTACAGGAAGAGCCGATGATTGCCTTTAAACCGGTTCATCACCATGAAGAGCGGGACCTTGAGCAGATTCATTTCTGTATCGGTTCTGAAGGTTTTGCCCGCGATGATGATGACCGCTGGGGGCTTTATACACTCAGTACAATTCTCGGGGGCAGCATGTCTTCGAGGCTTTTTCAAAAAATACGGGAAGAGAGAGGCCTTTCCTATTCGGTCTATTCTTTTCATTCTTCCTTTTCTGATCGGGGACTTTTCGGTATCTACAGCGCCACGTCGCCTGAAAACTTTAACCTTGCCGCTTCCCTGGTTGTTGAAGAATGCCGTAAGCTTTTTTTTGAGGGGATAACCAAAGATGAACTGCAGGATGCTAAAACCTTTATGAAGGGAAATCTTGCCCTTAGCTATGAAAGCATTGAAGTCAGGATGGGGCAGCTGGCCAAGAATGAATTGACTTTCGGGCGGCACTACAGTTTTGATGAAATTGTTTCTTCTATTGATGCAATTACTATGGAAGATTTTATGCGTGTTTCAGAAAGACTCTTTTCTGACAGGATTCTTTCCCTGATTTTTCTCGGAAAAACAAAGGAAAAGTCCCTGGCACCCGGAGATCTGCATATTTTAACATAAAAGCCCGAACTTCCTTTTTTCTTGCTTGATTTTTCATCCCTGCTGTCGGTAAAGTATCCGATAACCGATTCCAGTAAGCGGCTGCATTGATTTACCGCATCTCTCAACCCGGTTTGAACCATCTTGTAAAAGGAGTAATTTCATGGCTGCAAAAGGTGATATTATAAACAGTACTATTGGTACTGGATCTGTATTTGAGGGGAAGTTTTTTATCAGCGGATCTCTCCGTATTGATGGGAAATTCGAAGGTGAGATAAAAACTGACGATGAGCTTGTTGTCGGTGTCACCGGACGCGTTAAAACCAACATTGTTGCCCGTTCAGTGGTTGTTGCCGGTACGGTTATCGGTAATATCAGGGCAGAGGAAGAAGTAAAGCTTCTTGAAACCGGGAAGGTTCTTGGTGATATTACAGCACCGGCTATCTCCATTCAGCGTGGGGTTGTTGCACACGGTACTATAAATATTACGGGGGGCCACAAAAAGGATCCCGCAAAGATAATCGAAGACGCCTATTCAAGCGGGTCAGGGACCGCAGTGAAAACTGCACTGCCCGGCAGAGAATAAATAATAAATATATAGAGTATCCGAACCGATATTTTTAGTAAAACTACAGATATCAGGTTTCGAATTCATTCAGTCTTGTAATGTAAGAGTAAATCTAATCAGAGGTATTTGATCCGGTAATGAAATTTTTGCCCTCCAGGACATACACCCTGGGTCCAGTAACAGTGTCTGTATCTACCAGTGAAACCGTGGTCATTTTTCGCGGAAAGAGTGAAGTACATGTAAAGACCTTTCGGCGCAATGGCCATTCTCTTAAGAAGCGGCATGTCTCTCTGGTTGTCGGCAGTATTGCACTGGTGCTGGCTGTATTTTTTATGGTACCTTCAGGAAAAACCGATCAACTGGATGAGGACGATCTGGAAAAGAATAAAATTCTTTTATCAGACCAGACTGATTTCACTACTCCTGCAGAAAATGAAAAACTTCTAATTCGTAAACACCGGGTGAAAAAGGGTGAAACCCTGAGCCATATCGCTAAAGAGTACGGTGTTTCCACAGCGACAATATGCGGCAGCAGTAATCTGCGGTCCTATGACCTGATTCGGGAGGGACAGGTTTTAACTATTCCGAATCGTGACGGTATTTTATATACTATGAAAAAGGGTAATTCCTTAACGGGAATATCTAAAAAATACCGTGTATCGCTCAAGAAGATAGTTGCTCAGAATGACCTGCGGAATCCTGACTTTGTGTCACCCGGCACCCTTCTTTTTGTTCCTGATGCAAAACCCCAGAACATTATCATGGGATGGATGTGGCCCACAAGAACCCGTCGAATTACCTGCGGGTATGGATGGCGCAGAAATCCCTTTAACCGGAAGGGCCGTGAGTTTCATGCGGGCATGGATATTGGTGCCCGGTACGAGTGGATTCGATCAGCCCGCTACGGCAAGGTAACCTACACCGGATGGCTCGGTGGATACGGTAATACTATAGTAGTTGCTCATCCCGGGGGATTGAAAACACTCTATGCCCACCTCTCCCGCATTATTGTCCGCAGGGGTCAGTATGTGAAGCAGGGACAGAATATCGGCCGCAGCGGAAACACGGGCCGTTCAACCGGGCCTCACCTTCATTTTGAGATCATCAAGCGGGGACGTCATAAGAATCCCTACAGCTATCTTAAGCGGGGACGCCGATAGGAGTTTTTGTACCTGCCGGCACAGGAACGCGACTCTTCCTTCCTTTTATATTTTTCTTCTCCTTTTAAGAATCAAAAAATCATTGACTGATTTCGGAAGTACAGATTATACCCTCAGTATACAAAAATTTTCAGCATGTACCGAGCTGAAAAAGGCGGCACTGTACCGTGTTCTGCCTTCAGGTAATAATAATGTTTAATGGTGACGAAAAATCTTCCTGGCTGAAGGCAAAGATCTTTTTCTGGCGTTCTAACCTTCATTATCATTTTTCTTTTAAGAAAAAATTTGCTTCTATGGACAACCGGCCCCAGGTGTGGGGAATATGGAATACGGTTATCTATGGCCCCAATATCAGCCTGGGGCGGGATGTTATCATTGTTGCAGCAAATGGGTACCGAACATGCCTCACCACGGTGAGGCACGGGGATGGAGAAGGAAGAATTCATATCGGTGATCGTGTTCTTGTTATGAATGGAGTACGGGTAAGCAGCGCTTCTGAAATTATAATAGAAGATGACTGTATGCTCGCCAATATGTGCTATATTATGGATGCGGACTGGCATGATATCTATGACCGCCATAAATCACCCGGTCGGACCAGGCGGGTTCATTTAAAAAGGGGTGCATGGATAGGGGATTCGGCCATTGTCTGCAAGGGCGTTACAGTGGGAGAGAATTCCATTGTAGGTGCCGGTGCCGTGGTAAGGGAAGATGTGCCTCCGAATACGGTGGTAACGGGCAATCCTGCCAGGGTGGTGAAGAAAATTGATCCTGAAAAAGTAATTCTCATGAAACAGGCATACCGTGATCTTGGTGTCTACGATTCGGAATAAGGAGTTCTATATTGAAAATTTGTCTCCTCTGTTACCGGGGTAATCCCTATAGCGGCGGTCAGGGGATTTACCTGAAATATATTGCTGAAGAACTGGTACGTCAGGGCCATGAGGTTCATGCAATTGTCGGCCCCCCCTGGCCGGACAACATGGAAGGTGTAACGGTTCATCATATTCCAAACAGGGAATATTTTGTTAAAAAGAAAAAAGCGGTAATTAATCCTGAAAACCCCTTCGATATTTTTACGCCCATTAATTTTTATGAGTATCTTCACAGCAGGTTTGGTTCGTTCCCTGAGATAAGTTCTTTTGGATACCGCGCTTTTTTTCTTTTGCGAAAGCTTCAGGCGGTTGAAAAATTTGATATTATTCATGATAACCAGTCAGTGGGTTACGGCCTTCTTCTGATGAAGTCTTTCGGGATTCCCGTTGCGGCTACCATCCATCATCCTCTTTCTATTGATCTTGAGAATGTTCTTGAGCGTATGTCCAGGTTCAAGTCAAAAGTAAAAACAGTTATTTTTTATCCCCTCCTGATGCAGAGGTTTGTGGCAAAGCGCCTTGATCATATTATCACCGTGTCAAAGGATTCCCTCTTTACCATTAATCGTGATTTCGGGGTTCCGGAAAAACTGCAGACCGTTGTGTATAATGGAATCGACCGGACTATTTTTCGTCCTTTAAAGGAAGTTAAGGCAAAGAAAAATAATATCCTTTTTGTTGGCAACATTGAAGACGGGAAAAAGGGCTTTGTCTATCTTTTAAGAGCCCTGACTAAAATGAAAGAGAAGGTGACTCTTACAGTGGTTGACGGCGGGGCTCCCCATCGGAAACTGACCCTGAAGCTTATTGACGCCCTTGGGGTAAGAGAATCTATAATCTTTGCGGGAACCGCATCAAATGAAGAACTGGTTCATCATTATAATGAAGCGGCAATTACCATCGTTCCTTCAACTTATGAAGGATTCGGTTTCCCTGCAGGGGAGGCGATGGCATGCGGAAGCCCGGTTATTGCCAGTGACGGCGGGGCCCTCCCTGAAGTGGTGGGAGATGCGGGGATAGTTGTTCCGGCGCGGGATGAGGCAGCCCTGGCTGAGGCGATAGATGACTGCATCAATGACAGCGGAAAATTGCAGAATATGAGTCGTGATGGCCTGCAGCGTGTTAAGGATCTTTTTGACTGGCCCGGGGCTGTTGCACAGATGGTAGAGGTCTGGGAAAAGCTTATTCGAGAAAAGCAAAATTAAGATTGCGCCCCGTATCACCGAAGCGGTGAGAAAAGAAATCTGATGTATTCTGCCTGTTGCATATCCTTTTGTTAAAAATATTTTTTTTGTTCACTCCACGATTCAGGATTGATGATTCGATGCTCTGCCAGAGATTTACAAATATTTTTCCATCCCGTTCAATTCGTTCATTGGGGAAATGACGTGCTACATCTTCATTAACTTCATAGGATTCAGGGCCTATTGAGGGATATATCCATATTTTCAGGTCTTCGGGCCGGGAGCCGTAAACTTCCTTCATCAAATCTATTGTTTTGCCTGTGATGTCAAGCTGCGTTCCCTTCCAGCCGGAATGGACAGCCCCGAGGGCATGCTGTTTCGTGTCATAGATAAATACGGGAACACAGTCGGCGGTTCGGATGACAAGACAAACATTTTTTATATTGGTTATCATCCCATCTGCATTACCGTAAAAGGGGTCATCGATTTCAGGTTCAGAGGTAACCGGAAGTATGGTGTCACCATGAACCTGGTTGAGAAAAAGAATATTTTTTTTATTAAGGCCTGTTATGCCGTGAAGGAGTATTTTTTCCGCCTGACGAATTTCCGGGAGAGGGGCGCTGTAATCAGTGGTGCAGGATTTTCGGGCGGCTATACCGCTGACGAGCCCAGGGTGACTTCCTGCAAGAATGAATGAGTCTGCAGCGCCTGCTTCAAGTATCACTGGGTGTCCACCAGCGATACTTTGACGCGCTTGCGTTTTTTGAAATAGCAGACCGAGGTATAGCCGATATCTTTTAAAAGCGCCACAGCTTCATCAAAGCCGTAACCCACATGCCCTGGAGCATGGGAGTCAGAACCGAGGGTAACATGAACACCCTCCTGGAAAAATATTTGAATGATATCTTTTGCCGGATAGATTTCTTTTACCGGTTTAATAAGGCCTGATGTATTTATTTCAGCAGCAATGCCCCGGGCCGCCATCTTCCGGGCTATTATTCTTATTTGAGAAGAAAAATCTTCAGTGGCGCGATGGCCGAATTTTTTTACCAGGTCAAAATGGCCGACAACCTGAAAATATCCTGAGTCGACCAGTTTTTCAATGATCGAAAAGTACTGCCGGTATATATCATTGATGTCGCGGCGGTCAAATTCTTCGATATAATCATCATGGTCAAAGGGCCAGTCATCGATGAAGTGGCAGCTTCCAATGAGGTAATCGATGCGGGAATCGTGAAAATATGCCGTATCAAAGGTTTCAAAGAGGGGGAAGTCTACTTCAAAGGCAGTAAGGATTTCACACCGTCCTTTCCAGCGCTCCCGGGCTTCAAGAATATCGCTGAGGTACTCTTCGGTTTCCGAAGGTTCCATGGTAATACCGCTGCGAAGATCTTCAGGAAGGGGAGCATGATCGGCAAAACCAAACCAGTATATGTCCCGCCTTACCGCTTCTTTAATATATTCTTCCATGGTGCCAGTGGCGTGTCCGCATCGTGGAGTGTGGTTGTGCAGGTTGGGAAGTTTCATTAGTATCCATGCTGGTTATAGTAAGTAGATGTGTCAGTAAGTATGCGGTAGTCCCGGTCATTGACAGGGTTTTTGCGAATGAAAAATTTTTCTATATTTTTCTGGTCCTTCCTTCTATTTCCGGATATGACTGAAATGACATGCCAAAGGGGGTGGGCGGCATTTTCACGGTTAGTCATGGTACGGTTGAGGCGCTGTTTTGAAAGCTGATCAAGATTGATGCTGGTGAATCCGGAAAAGCTTTTTTCATTGTCCCTGATTGCCGGGTACACATAGGGATGGAAGAGATAAATCACCAGAACTTTTTTGTCAGCCATGTAGAGGGAAGTCAATTCGATTGAACCGATTTCAATGTATCGTGGACGGATGACTATTTTATTGATATGTTTAAGATCTTCTTTTGCGGGATAGAGAGAAAGAAGAAAGCGTACCTTGTCAGGCCCCATGAGAAGTGAGCGGTTTCCAGGATACCTGAGGCGCGGATAAATAATGTCTATTGTGTGTGGACCGTGCTTGTACCGGTCCTGAAGGTAAAGCTTGTCAAAACGCTTTTTCAGGAGGTCGTCAATGTCACTGGTTAGATCCTCTTCTATATCATTAATACTGAAAGAAGTATTGGGATCAGATTGGTAGCTTCCCTGAAAATATTCTTGAATATCAAACATGCTTTTTTTTGCGCAGTATTCCGGGTAAGCCGGAATTTCTCCTTTTATTCTGATATACCAATATACTGGTAAAAGGGTTCTGTGTCAATGAGGTAAAAAGAAGGGATTAGTGTATTTTCCATTTTACTTTATAGGTTCCGAAGGCCTTTGCAACCGGCGGGGAAGTTTGATCTTTATCCCTGTATTCATATGTAATTGTAATTGTAAAAGAAAAGGAAGTTAGTATAATTAAAACTTGATGACGTGTAAGGGGAATTTAGATCACTTTATAGACAAATTAAAAAATTCAAACTCAGCAGGTAGTTATCATGGCAGCAGAAAAAAAGACAGGTCTTGTACTTGGAAGCGGTTCTTCAAGAGGCTGGGCGCACATAGGGGTTATCGAGGCCCTGATAGAAGAAAAGATAAACATTGATTATATTTCCGGGTGCAGCATAGGTGCCTATGTGGGGGCCATACACGCAAGCGGCAGTCTTGAAAAACTTAAAAAATTTGTTCTTCAGATGGATGGAGAAAAGGTTTTTTCATATTTTGATGTAATTTTCCCAAAATATGGATTTCTCAATGGAACAAAGAAGGTAACAGAACTTTTTTCCATGCACACTGAGGCAAAAAACTTTTCTGATCTTGATATACCGCTAAGAATGGTCGCTACTGACCTGGAAACCGGTGACAAGGTTGTTCTCAGCTCAGGCAGTTTGATAAACTCTCTCAGGGCAAGTATGTCTCTTCCCGGTCTTTTTGCCCCGGCAAGATATAAAAACAGATGGCTGGTTGATGGAGGTCTTGTCGATCCAGTTCCGGTCAGTGTTGCCCGCGCCATGGGAGCAGACATCATAGTTGCTGTAAATCTCAACTCAGGCCTGGTCTCTCGGAAAAAAGATAAGCATACCGTAAAAGTTGAAAGTAACAGTGAGAATAAACCTCCATCATTTCTCCCCGGTAATTATATGATGCTTAAGAAGCTGAATGAAAAATACAGCACTTATGGCGCCAGTCTGAAAGATAAATTGACCAGCATGTTTAATCTTGAGCCTGGAACACCTCATATTATGGATTCGGTTTCTTCATCTATTGCAATTATGCAGGAACGGATAACAAGAATTAATCTTGCTGTTGATCCCCCTGATATACTGGTTGAACCCAGACTGGGTGATTTGAAAATGATGGATTTTGACAAGGTTGAACATGCAATCAATGAAGGGTACATTCAGATGAAAGAAAAAATTGATGATCTTAAAACCCTGCTTGATTATGACTGACAAGCAGTAAACTTCCTTCACAAAATAAAAAAAAGCCTTCCCCCGGGGGAAGGCCTTTTTTTATAGAAAGCGAAAAATTTATTTCAGATAGTGATCTATCGCCTCTGCCGCTTTTCGGCCGTCATGAATTGCCCATACGACCAGGGAAGCGCCCCGTGAAGCGTCACCTGCCGCAAAGACTCCATCGACGGTAGTCATACAGTTCTCATCGATCTGGATATTGCCCCGGGCATCAAGGCCGAGTCCCAGGTCGCTTACCATCCCTTCGTGAACAACATGCTCAAAGCCCATGGCAAGGAGAACCAGGTCGGCTTCTATATCGAATTCAGTGCCGGGAATTTCTTCCATATTCATCTTACCGTTTTCATCAGCTAACCAGTTTACTTTTACAGCTGAAACCTTTTTAACCCTGCCATTTTCTCCCATAAATTCTTTTGTCAATACATTCCAGATGCGATTACAGCCTTCTTCGTGGGAACTTGATGTTTTCAGGAGACGTGGCCAGAGGGGCCAGGGTTCTTTTTCTGTCCGCTGTTTTGGGGGCTGAGACATAATTTCAACCTGGGTGATTGAAAGAGCTCCCCGTCTATTAGCTGAACCGACACAGTCTGAACCAGTATCGCCTCCACCGATGACTAGGACGTTCTTGTTGTAAGCTGTAATAAGGTCATCTTCGCTTATCTCATCTCCCCGGACAATCCGGTTTTCCTGGGCAAGGTAGTCCATGGCAAAGTGAATTCCATTGAGTCCTCTGCCCGGAATGGAAAGATTTCGTGCCTTTCGTGCCCCTATGGTAACACAGACAGCATCAAATTCTTTTTTAAGGTCGGTAATGTTGATGTCCTTTCCAACCCATGTGTCGGTTTTAAAAACAACTCCCTCAGTCTCCATGACATCAAGACGCCGGTCTATTACTGATTTATCAAGCTTGAAGTCCGGTATGCCGAAACGGAGATATCCGCCGATGCTGTCTTCTCCCTCATAGAGAACAACTGAATGTCCTGCCCGGTTGAGGATATCCGCGCATGCCAGACCCGCTGGCCCACCGCCTATGACGGCAACTTTTTTGCCTGAACGTCTTGCCGGAGTCGATGCTTTTACATAGCCTTCCTGAAAGGCGCGCTCTATGACGGCAAGTTCATTTTGACGGATAGTTACCGGCTCATCATTGATAGAAAGAACGCAGGATGCTTCACAGGGAGCAGGACAAACCCGCCCGGTAAAATCGGGGAAGTTATTAGTCTCCTGAAGGATATCGTAGGCTTCCCGCCATTCTCCCTTGTAAATATTATCCTGCCATTCCGGCATTAGATTTTCCACGGGACAGCCCCAGTGGCAAAAAGGGACGCCGCAGTCCATGCAGCGTGATGCCTGCATTTTACGCTGTTCCTCCGGGAGCAACTTTTCTACTTCACTATGATCATTTATCCGTTCTTCAACGGGCCGATAGCCCGATTCTCTTCTTTTGGTGTTGAGAAAACCTTTTGGATCACCCATTAGTATGTTCCCTCCAGTTCCTGTTCTTCTCTTATTTCATCCAGCTTCTTATCGATGAGCTCAATCTTCATTTCATTGAGGGCCCGCTTGTATTCAAGGGGCATAACCTTGACAAATTTTGGCAGGTATTCATACCAGTGTTTAAGAATATTTTTTGCCCGGCCACTGTCGGTGTATTCGATATGTTTTTTCAGGGTTTCAATCATGAAATCCTGGTCATCGAAATCCCGAACCGGAGAGAGCTCGACCATTCCCTTGTTGCAAAAATAATCAAAGGAGCCGTCTTCATCAAGGATATAGGCAATTCCGCCGCTCATGCCTGCGGCAAAGTTTCGCCCGACTTTGCCCAGTACGATAATTTTTCCGCCAGTCATGTACTCTGCGCAGTGGTCACCGGTTCCTTCTACTACGGCAGTGACGCCGCTGTTTCTGACGCAGAAGCGTTCCCCTGCGACGCCACGGATATATGCCTCTCCACTGGTTGCCCCGTAGAGTACGGTATTTCCAATAATGATGTTTTTTTCCGGTTCAAATGTAGAACCCCCGGGAGGAACTACAATCAGGCGACCGCCAGAGAGTCCCTTGCCGAGATAATCATTTGCGTCTCCTTCAAGACGGAAAGTAACGCCCCTTGCCAGAAAGCTTCCAAAACTCTGGCCGGCGCTTCCCCGGAAGGTGCACTGGATGGTGTTATCCGGTAATCCTTCCTCTCCATAAAACCGAGATATCTCGTATGAGAGCATGGCACCTGTCGCACGATCGATATTTTTAATGGGCATCTCAATGTAAACATTAAAATCTTTTCCTTCAGCCATGGCCGGCTTGGCCCGTTCAATCAGTTTACGATCGAGGATGTCATGTATTTTGTGAACCTGATCTTCAACACAGAAATTTGCCTTGGTATCAGCTTCAGCGGGACGGGAAAGAATTGCTTCAGGATTCACAGTTTTCCCTTTCCAGTGAGTTATATCATCCCGTTTTTTCAGGAGGTCAGTGCGGCCGATGAGTTCATCAAACTTTCTGATTCCGATGCCTGCCATGATTTCCCGTATTTCCCGGGCAATAAATCTGAAGTAGTTTATCAGGTATTCAGGCTTTCCGGTGAATCGTTTGCGAAGGTCAGCGTTCTGGGTAGCGACCCCGACCGGGCAGGTGTTGAGATGGCATTTGCGCATCATTATGCATCCCATCATGATAAGTGCCGCTGTACCGAAGCCGAATTCTTCGGCCCCCAGAATACCGGCTATGACAATGTCTCTTCCATTTTTTAGCTGTCCATCAGTCTGGAGACGAACACGCCCCCTGAGATCATTGAGAACCAGTGTCTGGTGAGTTTCAGCGATGCCGAGTTCGAAGGGGAGCCCCGCGTGTTTTATTGAACTCTGGGGAGATGCGCCGGTTCCCCCTTCAAAACCGCTGATAAGAATGTTATCCGCATGGGCTTTGGCCACACCGGCTGCAATGGTTCCCACTCCGGCTTCCGATACCAGCTTGACGCTGATGCGGGCCCTGGGGTTGGCATTTTTAAGGTCATAGATCAACTGCGAAAGGTCTTCTATCGAATAAATATCATGATGAGGAGGAGGGGAAATAAGCGTTACCCCGGGAGTCGCATGCCTGGTTCGGGCGATTATTTTATCCACCTTGTGCCCGGGAAGCTGGCCGCCTTCTCCCGGTTTGGCGCCCTGTGCCATTTTTATCTGAATCTCATCGGCATTGGCAAGGTAGTTGCTGGTAACACCAAATCGTCCTGAAGCTACCTGCTTGATTGAGCTGCGGGGCCAGGTTCCGTCACTTCTTTTTTTGAAGCGTTTCGTGTCTTCCCCGCCTTCTCCTGAATTGCTCCGGCCGCCGATATGATTCATGGCAACGGCAATTGCCTCATGGGCCTCTTTGCTAATTGAACCGAAGGACATGGCACCGGTTGTGAGGCGTTTCATGATCAGTTCTTCTGATTCTACTTCTTCGACAGGGATCGCGACCTGGGGTTTAAAGTCGAAAAGTCCCCTGATAAAGGAAGGTCGGCGGTTGTGGTCATCAACAATTTTAGAGAACTCTTTATATCTCTGGTAATCATTGGTTCGGGTTGCCCACTGGACCATATGAATGGCCTCGGGACTCCAGGCATGTTTTTCCCCTCCCTTCCGGTAACTGTAAACCCCTTCAGACTCAAGAAGCCTGCTTCTGTCAGTAAAGGCCTTCTGGTGCTGCATTCTGGCTTCGCGACACAGTTCTTTTAAACCGACACCCCCGATTCGAGAGGCGGTACCGGTAAAGTAGAGATCAACCAGTTCGTTGGAAAGGCCGACGGCTTCAACAATCTGGGCGCCCCGATAGCTTCTGAGTGTACTGATCCCCATTTTAGAGAGTATTTTTAAGATACCCTTGTCGACTGCCTTGATGTAATTGCTTTCGAGGCTGTTATAATCTTTCCCTTCAGGGAATTTATTCTCTTTTACGAGGGCTGCAAGGGAAGCGTAAACACCGTAGGGATTGATTGCACTGACCCCGTAGCTGAAAAGGAGAGCGAAGTGCATGACTTCTCTTGGCTCACCGCTTTCAAGAATAAGGCCGCAGGCTTTTCTTTTTTTCTGTCTGATAAGGTGGTGGTGAATTCCCGCACAGGCCAGAAGGGATGGAACAGGAACATTGTTTATGTCAGTCTTTTTATCTGAAAGAATCAAAAAGTTGATTCCCCGGTCTATGGCCGCCTCTGCTTCGGCGCAAAGATTTTTCATGACCTTTTCAAGGGCCCCTTCTCCATCACTGGCAGGAAAGGTGATGTCGAGGGTGATCGATTTAAATTCCGGATTTTCACTGAGCCGAATCGACTCGAGCTCCCGGTTGGTGAATACGGGGCGAAAGTATTTTATCATTTTGCACTGCGCCGGGGTTTCATCGAGAAGATTCGTTTCTGAACCGATGTAACTGGTGAGTGTCATGACAAGTCCTTCCCTAAGCGGGTCGATGGGAGGGTTCGTCACCTGGGCAAACTGCTGTTTAAAGTAGTTGAAAAGCCGCTGGGGTTTATTTGAGAAAACAGCTAAGGGAGTATCATTCCCCATAGAATTTACTGGCTCCTGTCCCTGAAGTGACATGGGTTTAAGCAATACCTCAACATCTTCCTTTGTGTAACCAAATGTTTTAAGGTATCTGGCATGATTGTTACCCAGGGAAGTAGGAACCCTTTCTTTAACCTTAATTTCCTCCAGCTCAATCCGGTTCTCGGCAAGCCACTGCGCATAGGGATTACGATCGGTAAGCTGACGTTTAACTTCTTCGTCAGGTACGATGATCCCCATTTTAGTATCTACCAATAAAATTTTACCTGGTCTCAAACGGCCCTTTTCTTTTATTTGTTCAGGCTCAAAGATCTGAACGCCTACTTCGGAACCCATCACCATCAGATCATCTTTTGTGATCACGAAACGGGAAGGTCGCAGCCCGTTCCTGTCAAGTGTGCCTCCGATATAGCGGCCATCCGAGAAAACGATGGAAGCAGGGCCATC
>CAZPEK010000064.1:0-12846 GCA_964585555.1 uncultured Leptospirales bacterium
AATGTATTTTCCCCAAATTCTCCTGAAGCTGCTATAGAATCGTCTAATTCAAATAATACGATTTCCAATTTCGGTGTTTCATATGTCTCTTTTTTCATAAAGTTCCCCCACAAAAACACTAAGTAAATATAAAAAACCTATTCTGATTAATTTAACCAGAAAGGTTGCTATTTCGTACATTATATTATCATTAAATAATATCTTTTTCAACAAAACATAAATTTTATGAATTTTCGCTTGAAACTATCAGCATTGTTGAAGAACTGGAGACTATCACCGCTGAGAATGGCAGCAATTCCACCAGAATTCGAGTCTGGGTAAAAAAAGGAATGCCAGCCATTTACTCTGAATCCTTTATTGTTTCCTGATAGCCGGTTCAGAGCAGAAAGACTGGAGCCTGACCTGCTATCATGGATATCATAATATCACTTCTGCAAACTGCCGCTCCGAAGGCTCATTTTATCGCCTTTGGGCTCCTGGTGCTGGCAGGTTTTAACCTGCCGGTTTCTGAAGATATAATTTTTATTATTTCCTCGTCCCTTGCCGCTACGGTGGTTCCGGAAAATTTTTATAAATTGTTTATTGGCTGCTTTATGGGGGCCTACATCAGTGACGTTATAGCCTATGGGATAGGGAGATTTGCCGGAAACAAAGTTTTGGAGAGCAACAGGCTTTACAAGATAAAAGTCTTTAAAAAGAATTTTTCCCGGGAGAAACTTAAAAAAATAGAACTATACTTTGATAAGTATGGGGCTAAAACTCTCTTTTTCGGCCGGTTCATCCCCTTTGGGGTTAGAAATATGCTCTTTATTACAGCTGGATTGATAAAGATGCCCTTTAGACGATTTCTTATCGTTGACCTTGCGGCTCTCTCCTTTACGTCCAGCATTCTCTTTTATCTGGGGCATATTTTTGGCCAGAATTATCAGGAATTATTTCTTCAGTTGAAAAAGTATAAAATAATAATTTTCTCTCTGTTTATTGTCTTTCTTTTGTTACTTTTTTGGAAACATAAACTCAAACGAAAGTAGCGTAGAAAAGTATTAAGATTTTCCTTTAATAATCAGAAGATGATAGTGGTTTAATACTTGACTATGTTTCATTTATTACGAAGATGCAAATTGTAATACTTCTGTATCTATCCAGAAGAATTTTTTATTATTTGAAAGGAAGTTCAGGCCCAGGGGTACCCGAATCAAAAATCAGAATAATTTACCCCTAAAGTATACGATATAATTGAAATACAGCATGCCGGAGCTGCGATTTGGCCCCTTTACAATTGAAAAACATGGATCATCATGATGGTAAAACAAATAACTAAGCGTATTTTTCCCGCATTTCTTATATTTTCCCTGCTGACAGGAATACAGGATCCGGGCATTATACCGGTTTCCCTGGAAAAAGCCGGCATAATCGGTGCGGGACACTCCCGGATTGCCTATGCCGCTAAAAAGTACACAAAGAAAAAATACAAAAAGAGATCCAGGGTACGAAAATTTGCCCTTAATTTCAAAGATGTTGAAATAGATGAATTTCTAAATATTATGAGCCAGCTCATCGGCAAAAATATCATTCTGGATGACAAGGTACGGGGAAAAATTTCGATAAGCTCTGCCCGCAAGGTTCCGATTTCCCAGGCCTATGCTATCATGAAATCAATTCTTGAGGTAAAAGGGCTCGCAGTTGTTGAATCGGGTAACCTGATAAAGATAATTCCGATTAAAGATGCCATACAAAAAAATGTAGAAATAATTGTTGATGGGAAGAAAAAACTTATTTCTGTCGAAGATAAAACAGTTACTTTTCTCCTTGAGTTGAAACTGGCAGACGCCCAGGAAGTCTCCCGGGCCCTGAAACCCCTGAAGTCAAAATTTACCAGCATTGTAGTATACGATGCATTGAACATCATTATCTTCAGTGGCAACTCAACAGAAATTAACGGACTGGTGAAAATTGCCACTGCCCTCGACAAAGATGCAGAAGGTGATGAGAAAACAGGTCCGAAACAGGTAAAGGGAAATATACATGTTCTTCACCTTGAAAATGCCGATGCGACACAACTTGCTGAAGTCCTGTCACGCATTCCCTTTTCTGAAACAGCAAAAATTGACACATCTCCCCTCTCTACGCGCAAGGTTCGAACCAGCAGCAAGTCAAAAAGGGTCGCTAAACGTCAGGCGGTTAGAACAACTAAAAAGAACGCAAAACTCTCAATTATTGCGAATAAAGATACAAATTCCCTGATTATTACGGCAACTCCTCTTGAGTTTAAGCAGATTCAGGGAATAATCCGACAACTTGATATTGTACGAGAACAGGTCCTGATTGAAGCCTTGATTATTGAAGTAAACGCTTCAAGCGGATGGGGCTTTGGTATTGACGGGATGCTGGGCCAGCCGATGGCCTCCAACCTCTTCGGGGGGTCACAAATCCTCTCAAACCTGGATCCCAGCAGTTTTGGCCAGGTGGTCAATGGTAAAACCCTTGCCCTGCCCGCCGCTTCGGGATTTCAGATCGGTTTTATGCCCGATACTTCAGTTCTCGGCTTCGCCCTCCTGAACGCTTCAGGTACTGACAGTAACTTTAACATCCTCTCTACGCCGCAGATATTAACAGTGGACAACCAGGAGGCTGAATTGAATGTGGGGGAAGAAATTCCTGTTGCTTCAAATAACCGTATCAGTGATTCAGGTACTCAATTTTACACCTATGAATATAAATCTGTGGGAATAAAACTTAAAATTACCCCCCATATTACCAACAAAAAACGCATAACCCTTGATCTCTACCAGGAAATTAACTCAGTACTTGATGATACCACCGCATCGGGATCGAGTACGACGCCTCCCCGGCTTGGAAAACGAGACATTAAAACCAAGGTTTCTGTCCTCGATGGAAAAACAATCGTCATTGGCGGGCTTATTCAAACCCAGAAGACAGAAAAAGTCAACAAGGTCCCAGTACTTGGTGATATACCGGCTGTAGGAAGGCTCTTTAAGCATAAAACTGTCTCCCATACGAAACAGAATCTACTGATTTTTATCACTCCTCACATTGTGACAAAGCAGGATCGTATTGACACCATTACACGGCAAAAACGTGAGTCACAGGATAGATTGAGAAGGAAATAAGGTCACCGGTCATGGCGAGAAAGAATCTTGGATCTATCCTTGTAGATAAAAAAATAATTTCAACCGAGCAGCTTCAGGAAATACTTCTTTCCCAGAAAGGGAGTACTGATCGCCTTGGTGAAATTCTTATACAAAAGGGATTTGCCCCCGAGGACAAAGTACTCGCCGCCCTGGGGGAATTCTACGGTATCAAATGCCAGCTTCACATTGAATTTGATGATCCTGAAGACACCTTTGCTACCATTCCGGTACATTTTTTGAATAAAAACCGAATAGCCCCGTTTAAGCGTAAAGGTAAAAAAGTCTTTGTTGCGATAAGTGATCCCCTGCATATTCAACCCCTTGACGACCTGAAGCTTTTTTATCCTGATTATGAGTTCGAAGCCGTTCTTTCCAGTGACGGGGAGATTCAGCGTATCATCCATACGCATTATGATGTTTTAAAAGCAGAAACAACTGATGACGTAATAGAAAACCTGGAGGAATCTGATTTTGAAATCCTCAGCTCTTCTATTTCGGAAACCGAAGACATACTGGACATGGCCAATGAGGCCCCTATTATCCGCCTGGTGAATACCATTGTCAAGCAGGCGGTAAGTGACCGGGCCAGTGATATTCATATCGAACCTTATGAGAAAGATCTCGCTGTCCGGTTCCGGATTGACGGCCTTCTTTATCAAATGTTCACCCCGCCGAAAAAATACCAGGGGGCAATAATTTCAAGAATCAAAATCATGTCAAATCTCAACATTGCAGAGAACAGGCTTCCCCAGGATGGAAGAATTCAACTCAAGATTGGGGGAAAGGATATTGACATTCGAATCTCGATTTTTCCCACCTACTGGGGAGAGCGGGTCGTTATGAGAATACTTAACAAGACAGACATGATTTTTGATCTTGAGTCTCTCGGTTTCAGTCCTGGTGTCCTTAATGCATTTAATGACATGATCAAAAAAACCCATGGCATTATACTTGTCACGGGGCCAACAGGAAGTGGAAAAAGTACCACACTCTACAGCGTTCTCACTAAATTGAACTCCAGTGACGTAAATATTCTCACGGTAGAAGACCCGATAGAATACCAGCTGCATGGTGTCGGGCAGATGCAGGTAAAACCTAAAATTGACTTAACATTTGCCACCGGCCTTCGTTCAATATTAAGACAAGACCCGGATATTGTTATGATCGGTGAAATCCGTGATGTTGAAACAGCTGAAATTGCGGTACAGTCAGCCCTTACAGGTCACCGGGTGCTTTCCACCATACATACCAACGATGCAGCCAGCGGGGTTACCCGTCTTATCGATATGGGAGTTGAGCCTTTTCTTATTGCATCATCAGTAAATGGTTTTCTCGCCCAGCGCCTTATCCGTAATATCTGCCCTGAGTGTAAAGAATCCTATAAACCGACTCCCAAAGAACTGAACGAAATCGGTCTGAAAAGCTCTCAACTGAAGGGAGGAAAACTTTTCAGGGGTGCGGGCTGTGAGGCCTGTCTTCATACCGGTTATTCGGGGCGATCAGGCATTTATGAACTCCTTGTCGTCTCAAGCAATATCCGAAAATTGATTCTTTCCCATTCAGACTCTGAAAAGATTAAAGAACTGGCGGTAAAGGAAGGAATGTCTACTCTCCTTGATGATGGTCTGACTAAAGTCATCGCAGGCATAACAACGATAGAAGAAGTGATGAGGGTCAGCGGATGATATACCGGTATGAGGCCCTGGACAGCAAAGGAGAAACCGTATCAGATTTTATTGATGCTCCCTCTGAATCTACGGCACGAAGTCGTATCCGAAGCAGGGGGCTCTATCCGGTTAAACTGAAAAGAGAAGACGTCTCTGCAGATGATGTCGAATCTAAAGAAAATAAGGGCTTATCTGCCCTTTTCGACCGTTTTTCCCGGGAGATCAGCATACGTTTCAGCGGAAAACAGGTGGGACTTTTCTCCCGACAGCTTGCTACACTTTTAAAGGCAGGCCTGCCTCTTCCTCTTGCCATTTCTGATATAATCGATCAGATAGAGAATAAACATTTTCGTGCAATTATAGCAGACCTGAAAGAAAAACTCGAAGAAGGAAGTTCTTTCTCTAACGCCCTTCAGCGCCATAAAAATATATTCAATGACATGTATGTCAACATGGTCAGGGTCGGTGAAAATCTCGGATCTCTTGACCATGTCATGGAACGTCTTGCCGAGATGGAAGAAAAAACAAATCTTCTCAAAAGCAAGGTGCAGTCCGCCCTCTACTACCCTATGTTTATGCTTGTATTTGCGGGCATTGTTGTCATCTTTCTACTGGTAAGCGTCATTCCGTCTATTGCTGAAATGTTTGAGGATCAGGAAAGGGCTCTTCCCCTTCCTACAAAAATTGTAATGGGATTGAGTGATTTTCTGTCAACTTTCTGGTTTCTCATACCTATCGTTTTATTTATCCTTTACTTCCTTTATCAAAAATATTCAGTTACTCCTGAAGGAAGGAAAAAAATTGATGAGATAAAATTGAATATTCCAATATTCAAGAGGCTTTATAAAAAACTTATAGTTTTAAGATTTACCCAGAATCTGGGCGTTCTTATGAGCAACAGGGTTGACATCATGAAATCTTTTGAGATTGTCCAAAAGATTGTCGGCAACGTGGTAATCGAAGAAAAAATTTCCGATGCAGCGGTGAAAATACGGGAAGGATCCTCTGTATCAAAGGCTCTTTCCCAGTCTGAATTTCTTCCTAAAATGGTTATCGGTATGATGTCGGCGGGAGAAGCGAGCGACAATCTCGACACCATGATGCTTAATATTGGGAATGTCTACGAAACTGAAATAGATCTGACCGTAACGAGTCTTACCAGTTTGATAGAACCATTGATAATTATTATTATGGGGCTGTCAATCGGCCTGATAGTTATTTCTGTAATGCTGCCTATAATGGAAATGAATCTGCTGGTTCAATAATATATTACTAACGAGGGGAGAAAACATGAGATTTATTAAAAATTTTCTAAAAAGACTTACTGCAGTATTTAAGAATGAAGACGGTATGACCATGATTGAGATTATGATTGTTGTTACCATCATTGCAATTATTGCAGGACTCGCTGCTTCTCAGTTTATGGGACAGCTTGACAATGCAAAAGTCAAGGCTGCTAAAATTGAGATAAGCACGTTTTCCAATGCTGTGGACCGATACCGTGCAATGAATGACAACTACCCGACAACCGATGAAGGACTCCAGCAGCTCATAGAAGCAAAATTGATTAAAAACAAAAAGGATGTCCTGAAAGATCCCTGGGGTAACCCGTACCAGTATCGATCTCCCGGTGAATTTGATCCTGAATATGAACTCTGGAGCTATGGCGCAGATGGAGAAGAAGGCGGTGAAGGTATTAACGCGGACATAAAAAGCTGGGAATAAGGGTTAAATAAATTAAAGGCGCTTCTTTCCATCGGAGGAAGCGCCTTCATTATTAATAATCCGGCATCCTGTAAAAAAAAATGAAGTCGACACCATTCAATAGTTTACCTGGAGAAGAAGGCTTTACCATTATTGAAATGATGGTTGTCCTTGTTATAATTTCAATTTTTGCCCTTGCCGCTGTCCCCCGGATGACATCATATTTCAGTAATAAGCGTGAAAACTTTGCGATCATGACCGGCTACATCACTAAAACTTTTGATGATGCCTTTCTTAATAACCGGACAAACTTTCTGGTTATTCATCTCTACGAACCGGGAGCTCCCGTTGATAACGAGGAGGAAAACGAAGAGCGTGCCGCTCTCTTTGCCCGAAACAACGGACTTTCGGTGATTAATTTTTTTGAGGGTAAGTTTCAACTTAATGAACGAAAGGTTCTCAAACCCCGGGAGCTACCCGATTCTTTTCAAATAACAAGGGTGCTTCTTGCTGATGGACGGGAATTCGCTTCCGGTTCCGTTATTATTCCCTTCTATCCTCAGGGCCATTCCAGTGATGTCCTTGTTTATATTCTTGTCAATGAAGAAGAACGGTGGACCATTAAAATAAAAAAATATATGAAAGAGGCGGAAGTCATCGAAGAACATATTGACTTTGATCATTCATGAGAAGAAAGAATTACAAAAATTGTTATGCAGGAAAACAGAAACCTCGGGGCTTTGCTCTTATCGAGGTGCTTATTGCTGTGGCAATTCTTTCTGTTATCCTGATGAGCCTTTATTCAGGAATTTCCACCAGTATAATTGTAATTGGAGGTGCAAAAAATTACACCAGGGCCATGCTTATTGCGAAAACGAAGATGAATGAATTCAGATCACAGCGTCTCAGGGGAACTGACCTGAGCCATGAGCCGGTTGAAGAATATCCCGGATTTAGTTTTGACCGGCTCACCGAACGCTTTGAACATCCGATGCTCGGCCCTCTTCCGGCAAAAAAAACCGTGATAACCGTTACATGGCAGGAAAAAGAAAAGCCGAGAAATTACTCTATAACATATATTTATCCGACCCGGTAAAAAAATGAAAAAGTTTACACACGACAGGGGATTTACTCTGATTGAAATACTGGTAGCAGCGGCGATTTCGTCTATGGTGATCCTGATGGTCTACACCTCCTATCGTTCGATAATTGCGACAATAAAGGATTTTTCCGGTTATGCCGAGTTTTATGAAAACATAAATCTCACGATGGCGCGGATTGATCACGATTTCAGCAATGCGTATTATAAAAGAAACCATAAAAAAATATGTTTTATAGCCGAGCAGAATGGTGAAAACAGCCTGGTTCATTTTGTTTCCGTCAATCACAGAAAAATGAGAATTCTTGGTAGCATGAAGGAACCTTACCCCTTCAGTGATATTAACGAAGTCAGTTACTTTCTACGGCCTGACCCTAATCCTGAATATGCTGATCTTTTCTGGCTTTACCGGCGGGAAGAAAGGCACTATGACGATGAACCTGACAGCGGGGGAACTGAAAGCGTAATGCTTGAAAATGTAACCGGTATCACATTTGAATTTAAGGTTCGAAACGACTGGGCAACCAGGTGGGATTCCCGGGAAAATAGAAGATTCCCAAAAGCGATAAAAACAACCCTTAAAGTTAAAAATTACCAGGGAAAGGAAGAAGAATTTGTACTCTTGTCATATATTGACATGAACGGCTAACCGGTTATGAACTTTAAAAAATATATTCAAAATAAACAAAATAACTATTCGGCACGCGCGGAAGTTCTTCGTAACTGGGGGCTTTCAGGTTGGCTTCTTCACTCAAAGGGGTATATTATCATTCTGGTTCTTATCATGACAACACTTCTCATCTCCGTTACCGGTGAGTTTATCGTCACTTCCCAGGTGATTATCTCGTACATGAGAAAATACGACAGTAATCTTAAGTCGAGCTATCTTGCAAAATCAGGTATACACCTGGCTTCACATATGCTGATTGCCGATAAAAAGGGATTGGGGGCCATGGAGATAACCGGCAAACCGGTTGATAAAAACGTCGACAGTTTTGATGACATTTGGGCTGTAAACTTCCCCCCCCTTCCCTTTGATAAAGGTACTGTTCAAATTAAGATTATAGATGAAAATTCAAAAATCAATGTGAATGCCTTTGCTAACGAATTTACTGAAAATACCAGGTATTATATAATCTCGCAGACATTTTTTCTAAACATGGGCCTTCCTATTGATTTTTCCGATATTATTCATGACTGGGTTGATATTGATGATTCAAGGTTCCCCTATGGGGCCGAAACTTCTGATTATTATCTGACTCTCACTCCTTCATATTCAGCCAAAAACGATGCAATGGACAGTATTGATGAAATGCTTATGTTGAAAAACATGACACCAGAAATTTTTTATGGTCTTGGTGGAGGTAATGCTGCTATCGAAGAAAAGCTGGTAGAAGATAACCGCGGCGGGACCAATATTGATATCAATAAATTAATGGAAATGGCACAAACCGATTCGAAAGATCAACTCGAAGCGTATGCCCCGGAAAAAGAAGAGATTCCAATCGGGAAAGAAAAAAGCCGTCGTCTCTCAGATTATTTCAGAGTAGACGGAAAACGTGAAGATTTTCTCCATGAATATAATAAAATAAATATTAATACCGCTTCGTACAGGGTTATATCAGCATTGACAGAAAATATGACCGATGATAAGGTGACTGAACTGATTAAGCGCCGTCAGGCAAAACCCTTTAGTTCGACTGAGGAAATAAGGGCTATTATTGATAATGACGAAACCTTTGATGTGCTTAAAAAATACATTACAGTTAAATCGTATTTATTCAGAATCATCTCAAAGGCATCATTTCAAAATTCTTCAATAACTATTACAGCAGTTTATAACAGGGATACCCGAAAATTCCTGTACTGGTGCGAAGAATAAGAAACAGGAGCAATACTTTGTTCGAGAATATAGCAGCACTCGATATCGGCACATCTATCATAAAGCTGGTAAAAATAAAAACCGGGTTTAATGATTTCCAGATAAAATCAATTAGTATTCAAAAAATTGATCCTCTGGCCGAAAGCCGTGAAGAAGAACTGGCAAAGGGTCTGCAAAAACTTCTCCAGGAAGACAGTATACAGGGCTTTAAGGTTTTGACGAATCTGCCGATGGAACTTTCCATTATCAGAACCATTTCTTTCCCCTTTAAAGATCCCTTGAAGATTGCAGAAGCAATTCCTTTTGAAGCAGAGGAAAATATTCCCTTTGGCATTGATGATCTGGCTATAGATTTTCAGTCGATGAAGGGAGATACCCCGGAAGAAGGAAGAATCCTGCTCGGTGCTTCATTAAAAAAACATGTCCATGATTTCATTGAGCTGCTAAACGGCTCTAATGTTTATCCGGTCAAACTGGGTCTTGAGGCAAATGCCCTGTTTGAGTGCTACAGGCATTATAACTCTATTGACGAAGAAACTGTCATCCAGATTGACATTGGGTACAGAAAAACTATTATAAATATAGTAAAAGACAATAGCCTTATCTTCACAAGATCTATCTCCAATTCAGTTGAAGATATTTACAAAAAAGTTTCCTCCATACTGAAGATCGATCTCGATGAATCTGAAGAATTGATTAAAAATATCGCCCTTGATTTAACGGCACTTGAAAACAACGAGCAGCGTGGCTATTACAAAAGTCATGATTTAAAAAAAACACAGTTAAATAGGATTTATTCAGGCACTCTTGACGTTATTAACGATCTAATAGAAGAGGTTATCCTCACCCTGAGGTCTTTCAAAAGCAATTATGAGCCCAGTGATTTCAGCAGGATTCTCCTTTCCGGGGGTGGCTCAACTATAATCGGCCTGAGCACCGTTCTTTCCCGGGAACTTGAAACCCCGGTTGTTGCCCTTAACTTTCCTGAAGAGTTTTCAGACCAGATTATCAGGTCTCAATGCCCTGTTGTTCTTGGAACGGCTCTTTCGTATATCAGGCTGAAAAACTCTACAGTTAATCTGCTTAAGGGAGAATTTACTCCTGATATCAAAGGCGAATCGAGGAAAGTTTATTATCTGGCGGGAGCCTTTCTTGTTTTAACAGTTTTTGTATTATTGATTAATATTTTCATTTCTTTAATTTTTACATCAAGATCACAACATGATTACCAGGAAAGGCTTCAACGAAAATATAAAAGCTATTTCCATGAACGAAAAATTCCCGACAACCCGGTTGCCGCGGCAAAGAAGAAACTGCTTAAAGAAAAAAAAGAACTCGAAACAATACAGGCTCTTGTTCCGGAAAACTCCTCTGTTTTAGTACTTCTTGATGAGGTATTGAAACATTTTACCCCGGATTCTACATTTGAATTATCTAATCTTGTTATTAACGAGCGGGTCATTCGAATTGATGGTTCGTCATCGACCAGTACTTATGTTGATAGTTTTAAGGAAAAGCTTCAACAGAGTAAAAAATTTGACTCGGTATCATTGAACATCCGTTCATCACGAAAAGGTATCGTCAGGTTCAGGTTGACCATTAAAATGAAAATTGATAAAGATAAAAACAGGCAGAGAAGGAATAAGTAAATCATGCAACTCTCAAAACGTGAAAAGCGGCTCATTTCTGTTCTTGTGTCATTTATTGGGGTATTGGCAGTATATTTTATCATTGTAGCCCCGCTCATCAAACTTAAATCCGGAATGGACGCTAATAAACAAAGCAGTATGTACTCTCTTCAAAAACTTGATCATATCTACAATGAATATCGTCAGGTGAAATCCCAAAGGGATCACTATGAAAGACTCTTGAAAAACAACAAGGGGGTTTCGTCACTCATTGAAGAAAATGCCCAGAAGGCTGGAATATTAAGCAATAAAACCAGTAATCGTGACAGCCAGGCAAATATTCAAAACAAATATAAGCGGATTTCATCACGGGTGAAATTCGAAGGAGTTAACATCAAATCTGCCTTTAAGTTTATTTACCTGATGGAGAATTCAGACAAACTAATAAAAGTCAGTAGTCTGCAGATTAAACAGGCGATTAAAGCAAAAAGTAATTATGACGTCGATATCAAATTTGACAGTTATAAGTTGAGCGAGTAAAAAGTATGAGCCTAAATGAGATACCAACAATCCTCCTGGGAGGTCTGCGACAAGCCCTTCAACTTATAAAGGCTACAGTAAGACTTCCTTTTTTCCAAACATATATGACAGTTTCGTTTTGTTTAATTATACTTTTCACTATTCTGACTTTTCCTTACGAGACAATACTGCTCAAAGAAATTTACAAACTTGAAAAGAAAGCCTATAAATCAATTGCCATTGGCGAGCTTGACTTTAACATTATTGGTAAATCTTCCATTAATAATTTATCACTGGTAATGCTTAATGGTGATGAAATTTCTGCCAATGAAATAGTTTTTGATTTTGATTTAAGTCCATTTAATTTTATTTCAAAAAAACAAATTAAAGGTGCAATTGAAGGCAGGGGAATAAAATATTCTGCAGGAAAAATAGACATAACCTGTAACGCAAATAGCAACCTTGATCTGACACTCGGAACAACAAGTAAAGATTTCACGGAAGGTACGATTAAAGTTATGATGGAAAATGTTCTTATTGAATCGGACAATGTGACTCTGCCTGACTCAATGATGAACTTGCAGATTCCTCCAATCATTAAAGCTTCTTCCACAATCCTTGATGCATCAATGAAAAACAGAAAATTTCTGATTAATAATTTTATGGTTTCAGGTCCTGATTTGTCCGGTACAGTCAGGGGCAATATAAGCCTTTCATCTTTTTTAAAAAACAGCAGGTTAAATCTCAAAATTTCGGTAAAGGCTTCTTCGGCAGTACTCAGTGAATTTGCACCGATGCTGAAAAGCATAACGGATGACAAGGGTATTATTAAATTCCCTCTCAAGGGAACACTTGGCAGGCCGAAGCCCGAGATAAAGCTAAAACCAGATTTACAGGATAAATCAGCCGGGACTATGCCTGACAAAAACCCCTGACCGGCAGTTGGTTGCTAAAAATGAAAATAGAAATGGCAAAACACTCAGGCTTTTGCATGGGTGTAAAAAAGGCGATTGTAAAAACAGTCAAAGAACTTAACTCCTCCCATGATGATATATTTGTCTATGGTCCTCTCATTCATAACCCCCAGACAATGAATGCTCTTTCAACCCGCGGGCTTGCAACTATTGATACTATTACAAATATTTCCGGAAAAATTGTAGCTATTCGAACCCATGGAATTCCTGTTGATGAGCTT
>CAZPEK010000065.1:0-4239 GCA_964585555.1 uncultured Leptospirales bacterium
GTGCCGCACAGCATGGGCTGGATTTCGACCGCCAGCGTGCGCGCGCGCAGTCCGGCCTTGATGTCGGCTTCCGAAAGGTCGCCTTCTTCCTTTACAGCAGTATTCCGGAAGATTTTCCTCTCGTGCATGCTGATGAGAACCGTTTTGTGCAGATTTTGTTTAATCTTATTGATAATGCAATTAAGTTTACAGAATCAGGTGAAATCGAAATATCTGCCCGAGAAATTATTGAAAATAATAAAAATTTCGCTGAAATTTCTGTGAGAGATACAGGAATAGGTATTCCACAAAATAAACTTGAGGATATCTTCAAGTCATTTGAACAGGTAGATGGATCAATAGCTCGAATATATGGAGGTTCCGGGCTGGGCCTATCAATCATCCGTTCTCTTGTTGATCTTCATGGAGGAAAGATATGGGCAGAATCTCAACTGGGAGAAGGAACCAGATTTATTTTTACCCTGCCCCTGGCTGCTGATGAATTTAATCATCAAAGTTTTAAGATTGATAAACAAGAGGAAATTGAAAATCAATTATCTTCTTTTGTAAATGATGAAAAAGGTGAAGTGGACTCTTCAGTTGGGGATCAAGACCCAAATGTTTTAAAAAAGAATATTATTCTTGCAGTTGATGATGATCCTATTAATCTCAATGTGCTGGTTAATCAACTGACCCTTGCGGGATATGATATTATTACTGCTGAATCAGGGGACCAGGCCCTGCAGTATTTTAGCGATAATACTAAAGTTGATCTGGTAATTTTAGATATAATGATGCCTAAGATCTCAGGATATGATGTTTTAAAAGAAATACGAAAAATATATGCACCATATGATCTTCCGGTTATCTTATTAAGTGCAAAGAACCGGGTGAATGATATTGTTACAGGACTTTCATTTGGCGCCAGTGATTATCTGTCTAAACCCTTTGACAAAAATGAATTAATCGCAAGGGTTTCAACCTTAATTACTTTAAAACATGCAGTTAAAAAGAGTAAGAAACTTCTTCAAATACAGGATGAACTTGTTTTCGCAAAAAGGATACAGCGTTCCCTTTTCCCTGTTGAAAATCCAATTTTTAGTAATTTTACTATAGCCTCTCGATGCGAACCTGTTGAGAGTGTTGGTGGTGACTTTTATGATTTTATCCAGCATGATGAGACGCATCTCGGAGTAGTTGTGGTTGATGTAGCCGGTCATGGTGTTCCTGGAGCATTAATTGCATCTATGGTTAAAGTAATTATATCTATTTTTTCTGAAACTGTACCTGAACCATCTGAGTTTTTATCTAAAATGAACTCAGTACTTCTTGATAAAATGGAATCTCTTTTTTTGACTGCCGCCTATATGATTATTGATAGCAAAAAAATGAAACTTCACTATGCCAGAGCAGGGCATGAGCCTCTTATTATAATAAACAAGGACCAGAAGGTTATAGAGAGATATACGCCCAGGGGAAGAGCCTGTGGGTGGATTCAAGATCTAAATATAAGCTCTAAAATAATAGATATCAAGAAAGGTGATCGTTTGGTATTGTATTCGGATGGTATTATTGAATTTGATAAACCTGACGGCAGTATACTGGGAGCAAAAAACTTTGATGAGTTTTTGATGGATAATATTGCTCTATCACCACAAGAGTTAATCAATGCTCTTTTTACACAATTTGAAGAATGGAATACTCTCAAAACCACTCATCATCATGATGATGATATTACGCTGATCGTAATAGACATTTAGAATAAAGGCACAAGAAAAAGAGTATAAAAGAAGCTTTGGATACCCGGGCAAGTATTCTGTCATGAACCAGCAGATGGGGTGTAATCCCCATATTAGTCTGCTGCCGATTCAATCTTCATAATCCCCTCAATTAATTATTGACAGCCAAACTAACTGAAGCAAGTATGCAGAAAACAGCAGGAAAATACAACTATGTCAGTAAAAGTATTAAAACATGAAAACGGTCCCTTTCTGGTCAACTCGTACCTCGTTATAAATGAGACCAGTAACGAGGCTTTTATTCTCGACCCGGGTCATGATACAGCCCCGCTTCTTGAGGCGATAGAGAAAGAAAATCTCAACCTTACGGCAATTGTTGCCACCCATGGCCATCTCGATCATGTTGAAGGAGTGACAAAGGTCCAGGAAACATATAATGTCCCCTTTATCGTTAATGACGGGGACCGTCAGCTTATTGAGACTATTCCGGTACAGGCGGGCATGTTTGGTGTCCCCGCCCCGGGAGTGCCGGTTATCAGTGAGGTGCTTCCTCTTTCAGGCACAAAGGAAGTTGCCGGTCTTACCATGGAGCTTCTCCATACCCCTGGCCACAGTCCCGGATCAGTATCTATTAAAATTGAAAATATTGTTTTTTCCGGTGATGCCCTTTTTAATTTTTCTATCGGCAGAACCGATCTTCCCGGCGGTAATTACGAAGAACTGATAAGTTCTATTAAAGATAAACTTTTTTCGCTTCCCGATGACACAACGGTTCTCCCCGGCCACGGTCCGGGGACGACAATCGGAAACGAAAAGAAAATGAATCCATTTTTATCATAAAAAAAGAAAACCGCCCTTCCGGGGGCGGCCCCCATCACTCTCCCTGCTTATCTTTCCCGGCACTGCCTGCGGCAGTGCACGCTGTCCTGTTTTCAGATATTAATGTTTGAAATTTTTTGAGATAGGTTCTATTTTATTGATAAGGCTGTGAACCGGCTCTACAATGAATGAAGAAACCATAGGGGGGAAAATATGTGTGATACCATGGTCGCGACTCCTGAAGTTACTGTCAACGGCACGATGATGCTGGCAAAAAATTCTGACCGTGAGGCGAACGAGGCGCAGAATGTTACCTGGGTGCCCCCGGCAGAGCATGGGACGGAAGCCACGGTACAGTGCACGTATATTGCCATACCCCAGGTGCCCAGAACCCGGGGTATGATCCTGTCGCGGCCCTTTTGGATGTACGGCGCTGAAATGGGGATCAATGATGCAGGTGTGGCCATCGGAAATGAAGCGGTTTTTACCCGGGTGAAGTACAGCAAAACAGGACTGACCGGTATGGATCTTATCAGGCTGGCCCTTGAGCGCTCTTCAACGGCACGGGAAGCCCTTGATGTTATTGCCGCCCTTATTGCCGAGCATGGCCAGGGGGGCAACGGCGCCATGGAGGGGAAGCTGTATTATCATAATTCTTTCATTATTGCTGATCATTCAACAGCCTGGATAATGGAAACCGCGGGAAAGCACTGGGTTGCTGAATCAGTGAAAGGAACCGGTGCCATATCCAATATTCTCTCGGTTGAAGAAAACTTCCAGCTCTCATCACCGGGTCTTGAAGAGTATGCCCTCCAGAAGGGTTTTATGAAAAAAGGGGAGACCCTTAACTTCCGTAAACATTTCAAAGATAAAATTTACAGCTTTTTCGCCCGCGGCGATGTGCGGCGCCGGTGCAGCCTTAACAATCTGCAGAGCCGTGAGGCCATCGAACTGAGAGACATGATGAACTGCCTGCGGGATCACAACGAACCGGAGCCCTGGGTGCCGGGGAAAAAACATATGGAGCGGATCTGCCTCCACGCCGGGGGGCTTATTTCGTCCCAGAGTACCGGTTCAATGATCGCGGTGTTAAAGGAAGGAGCGCCGCCCCTGGTCTGGTTTACCGGAACCGCGGCTCCCTGTCTCAGTTTTTTTAAGCCCTGGTGCTTTCCTCCTGAAAATAAATTCAAGGCTCCCGCAATGGCAGAAAAAAGAGAGGGGGGGGAAGTAGATCTCTACGGCACGGCTGAAAGTATGGCTGACCCGAAAAGCCTCTGGTGGATCGGGGAAGATATTCACCGGCTGGTTCTTCCTTCGTACAGTACGCTGGCGCCGGATATCCGGAAAGAGCGGGATGCCTTAGAGAAGGAAGTCGCCGCAACCCTAGAAGCAGCCTGGTTGGAAAAGAGCACCGTGGATCTTCATGATCTCTGTTTCCGGGAAAATGAATTTATCCTGGAAAAAACAATCCAGATGAAAGACAGGGTTGCTGCCAGAATAAAAGAACAACCGCCGGAACCGGAAGTGCCAGGGGCATTTCTTCGCCGTTGGAAAAAGTATAACCGTAAAGCGGCCTGGCCGGGGGATCGGTTTTTGAAATAACAGGTGCTTGTGAATTCTGGAAGTGGTGTGCATCGCCCCTGGGCGGGCCGGACACCATTTCCAGGGAAAATATAAAAAATATATAAAAAGTATCCTCAGG
>CAZPEK010000065.1:4294-12602 GCA_964585555.1 uncultured Leptospirales bacterium
ATGAAAGGAAAGAAGTTTTTATTTTATTTGATGGCGGCGGTCATGATTTTTCAGATGGCCGCCTGCAGCAGCAGCGAAGGAATTCCTCTGCATGAAAACTGGAAGTATACCCTCGATGATAATGCATCCTTTAGCCGCGATGATTTTGGTGACTCGGCCTGGGAGGTTATTGACCTGCCGGCGCTTCTCTCAAAAGAAAGGGCCCGCCAGGTTGTCTGGATCAGAAAAAAAGTAATTATCCCTGAAAGCATGAAAAACAGGGAGCTTTCTTTTTATGGAGGAAAAATCTGGGATGCCGACCAGACATGGTTTAATGGAGAAGTTATCGGTGTCTCCGGCTCGGAACACCCTGATTTTCATTCCGCCTGGAACCATGACAGGGAGTACCATATACCCCGCAGCAGGATCAGGTACGGTTATGAGAATACTGTTGCCATCAGGATTTACTCAAACCAGAAGCCCCTGATAAACGGAAAGCCCTTTATCGGTGAGTCCCGTCTGGTAGCGACATATACCTTCTGGCAAAGTTTTTTTGCCCGGTATGCTCCCCTTGCAACAGGGCTTTTTACTCTTCTTCTGGGAATATCTTCACTGATTCAGTTTTTAATGGATCGAAAAGACAGGTTGTCTCTCAATTATGCGACAGTATCCTTTATCTGGACACTTGTTTCGATGCATTATTATATGCCTGATTTTGGGATATCATACAATTTAAAGGACAATCTGAATTATTTTCTTTTAGCTCTTCTTGTCATGTGGATTTATTTATTTCTTGAATCTCTCTTTCAACTATCTTACCGAAAAATAAAAATAGTTATCTATCTATTAGTCGCCGCAGCAGGAGTGTTGTGTTTTTCCGCTACTCCTGAAGATCCGATTACCGGATGGCGATCCGATCTGGTTGGGGCCATGGCAATTTATCCTCAGTTCTGCTGGGGCTATTTAATTGTTAAATCGAGAGAAAAATACGAGGCTAAAATTATTCTTGTGGCCTACATTTTGTTCATGATTTCTCTTTTCAGAGATATTTTAGGCCTGACAAATGTAATTTCTTTTGATTATTTTTCCATGCCTTTCGGTTATACTGCTCTTATTGTTGCCTTTGGTATTATTCTTGCTTTCAGGTCGATACGATTGTCCCGAAAACTCCAGAAGAGTACCGTTGATATTGAAGACAGAAACCGCAGGTTGAGTGATGTCCTCGGCAATATCCGAAACGCCGTGGTCTTCCTTACCGGATCGACCGCTGAACTGAGTGAGACATCCCGTGATCTGACAAAACGGATGGATACCCAGGGGGCGAGCCTGGAAGAAACAAGTGCAGCAATTGAAGAGGTGACGGCATCTTTTCAATCGGTGGTAGATAATGCCCAGCTTCAGGATGGCACCATCAGGCAGAATCTTTCCCTGGTTCAGCAGTATATTGTTTCTATCGGCAAGATAACCACTGCCGCCAGAAGTGCCGCTGACCTGAGCTCCCGGAGCCGCCAGGAGGCCCTGGAGAGCCGTGAGAGTCTGAATAAAATAGTTGAAGGCATGAACAGGATAAAGGATTCTTCCGGAGCAATTCGGGAAATTACTGTAATGATCAATGAAATTTCTGAACAGACAAACCTTCTTTCTTTGAACGCGTCTATTGAGGCGGCCCGTGCCGGTGAACATGGCCGGGGCTTTGCCGTAGTTGCTCAGGAAATCGGGAAACTGGCTGATCGGGCGATACAACAGGCAAAATCGATTCAGACCATTACCGGTGAAACCCTCAGGGATATCGAGGAGGAAACAGAAATTATTCTTATCTCAAACCGGGCAATAGACAATGTGGAAACCTCTGTCAATGATGTGGGGGGGGCTGTTGAATCGATACTGACTCTCTGTATAGAACAGGACAATCTGTCCCGTACCATTCAGGAAAAAATGAATATTATCTCAGATCAGTCTAATGAAATTACCCGTTCAACCACAGAACAGAGTATGACTATTACGGAAGTTTCGAAGGCCCTTGATAGCCTGACATCAATAATGTATGGTGTAATTATGAGCGCTGAAAAGGTCTTTGAGGTGTTTGAAAAAATACAGGTTCATATTAATTCCCTTGAGAAGGCAGCGGAAGAAACCAGAGAAACATAAAAAAAGAAGGGGGAAGGCTTTTCAGGAAAGCGTTCCCCCTTCTCCTCTCATCTGTGCACTATCATGCACTCTCGTCATATGGTACTCTATGGTACCGAACTTGAATCACCTTTCGGTGAATTAGGAAGACTAAAGAACGTTGTAAAAACCTCCATAAATCTTCTACTATTAATATACTATCTGTTTTTAAAAAGTCAACTTTTTAATCTGTCTTTGATTAAAAACAGACGGGGTGCACTTTTGCGCACCCCGTCTGTTTTTAATCAAAAATTTTTTTATACTGCCGGGCTAAAAGCTGCCAAGTGCTTCATCAATACCCGGGAAAAGTTTGATAACTGTTGTCACTTTTGTCAGCTCAAGGACTTTTTTTACTTCTTCATTTGCAGCTGCAAGTTTCAGCTGTGATTTCAAGCTCTGGTTGATGTTGAGGAATATGCCGATACCTGAACTGGTTATCATTTTAACATTAGTCAGATCAAGAACAAGTTTCTTGATACCATTGTCCACGATGGCATGTTGGAGTTTTTCTTTCAGGTCTGGTACGTCAAGGGTGTGAACCTCTGGCATAACGATTTTTATTACAAAAAGTCCGGAGCCTTTGTCATTTACTTCTATCATGGGTATATAACCTCTCTGAAATGGGTTCTTTGAGTATATTGTAATAATAAAATCATGGAGTCAACAAAAAATTAATCTTTCGGCCCTCAGAATTTATAATCACCCCCCAGGGGGCCCTGATAGGGCTCTGTTTCAATAGCCGAAATATGCCCAAAGAAGGTCAATCCCAGGGTATTGACCCTGATCGCATTGATATATGATGCGACAATGCCGCGGTCATCGGTACCAAGAATAACTTCAACCCGGCCGTCATAAAGATTTGATGCGGCTCCATGGAGCCCCAGGTGCCGGCCGTACCTGCTGCAGTAGTGACGGCAGGCGACTCCCTGGACTCTTCCTGAAAGTAACAGGCGGGTTGCCATTATTTTTTGCCGTAGACATCGGGTTGATGGGCGTCGGTATACTTTTTACTCTTTTCAGTAAGGCCGTGGGCCCCGAGAAAGGCATCAAAGGCTTCTTTCATGGGGCGGGTAATGTCAGATTTTGCCAACCCGTAGTTTTTATCAAATTTTGAGCAATAGACCCTGAGGGTATACCCTGAAGAACCGGTTCCTGAAAAACGGGCCTTGACGGTGTTTCCATTACTGAACCTGAGAACCCAGGCGGCGTCTCTCGCCGCAATTTCTCCGCTTTCAGGGTGGGTATAGTTCCATGATTCGGCTGATTCAAGAACCAGGTCTCCAAAAGTTTTTCCTGCCTCTCCGGGAGCCCCCTGGAGCAGGTCGGTCAAAACTTCCTTTTCACTGTTTTTTTCCCCTGAGACCTCTCCCCTGGTAAAGTAGACCCGGCCCGATTCTTTCCAGATGTCTTCCATAAGCTGCAGGGGTGTTTTTCCCGTTTCGAGTATAATTTTCAGAAGAAAGACAGTGGCAAAAATCCCATCCTTTTCCCGCAGATAGGGGTTTCCCACTCCATTGCTCTCTTCGACTCCCCAGTTGCCCAGTTCGGCAATCCACTTGAAGCCTGTGGGTGTTTCAGTGATCCTGACTTCCTTTCCCGGGAATTTCTTTTTCAGTGATTCTTCTATCCGGTCCGGGGCGTCTGCCGTGACGGTTGATCGGCAGAAATAAATCGTATCGCCGAAGAGATTTTCAAGGTTTATGAGATGACTGTAGAGGGCGAAGAGGGCGAATTCGTCGGCCGATTCAACAAAGAAACCGCTGCCCCCGTCGAGACGCCGGTCAACGTCAGAATCCCAGGCCGCAACAATATGCCGGTCTCCCGGGGAGTTGAGAGCAATCAGCTCAGGGATATAGTCGAAATCAGGTTCCGGGTGGAGGGGCTCACCGGCAGCATCATATCCCCCGAGGTCTTCCCGGGGCTCTTCTCGAAGCATCAGGGCGTCCATGGAGAGACGGTTGATGAAAATTTCACGGGCAAAGGGACCTGCGGCTCCGTGCATTGAATCAAAGGCGCCGGAAATTTTCTGTGCGGCAATAATTTTTTTCATGGCCTTAAAATCAAAGATAGTATCAAGAAGGTCTGCGTACATTTTAATGATATCAATTTTTTCAATGTATCCCGCCTTGACCGCTTCATTGTAATCTACTTTTCGTATTACTGTCGCGGAATTCTGCAGTTCATGAATTCTGTTAATATCATCCTCGAGGGCCGGGGCCCCGGTGGCGATGTTGACCTTGATGCCCACATCGGTAAAGGGATTGTGACTTGCCGTCAGGATGACGCCCCCTGCCGCCTTCAGGTGCCGTATGGCATGGGAGACCGCGGGAGTACTTGCCAGGCCGTTGTCGGGAATAATGACATGAAACCCGGCAGCGGCGAGGATCTCGGCGATAATTTCAATGCGCCCCTGGTTCCCCTTTCGGGGGTCTCCCCCGAGAATGAGCTTCTGGCCGGCTGTTTCTCCACCGCCAGTCTCTTTGAACCAGTCAGTGATTCCCTGGGCAAACTGTTCAAGAAACAGGGGCTGATTATATACGTCCTGTATCTCACGGAGGCCCGAGGTGCCCATTTTGCGAATAGTACAGGGTTTTTCAATTTTGATTTCCTTTACGGGAATGTTCATGGATTAATGTATCTCCTCTTGACAAATAACAGGTTGTATCCTATATAGAACTACACATCATTTTTTCTGATTTGTCAAAAACATTTTGCCTGTAACACCACGAGGTTGCCATGATGGATACACGAAAGCTGTCGGCGTGCCTGCTGCTCTTTTTTTTAACGGGAGCGGTAACATTCTGTTCTTCAGAAAAAAATTACATGGATAACTACGAGGGATTTATGGGACATACCCTCCGGGTCTACGCGAAGGTCGAACTGCCTGAACAGGAAAAAGAATTCAGTGAAAAGGAAGTTGAAGTCTTTTTGAAAAATGAAGCGGGAAAGCGGGCCTCTGTGCTGGTGGCGGGTTTTTTCCAGGTTCATTATCATGAGATGATGAAGGACCCCCGAATTGTTCAGGGAATAATACAAGCCCTTAAAAAGGAAACATTCGTAAAAAAAAGCTGCGATGATAATTTTTGCACTGCCTTTGTTGATTATAACTTGAAAAAGGTTTTTGAGATTATCAACGAAAAGAATCAGGCGACTGATAAGCCTGTCGATAAAAAATCTATTCCCGGGAAATCAGAGAAGGATGAAAAAAAAGAGAGCGGAACTTCGTGAGACCGAGGATGGTTCCCCGACTATTTATCTTGCCGACTATGATGAGGCGATGCACTCCTCTCATGGGGCCTACAGTGAATCCCTGGTAAAGCATATTGTCCCCTCGGGGCTTCTGCAGAAAGAGGGTCCCCTTGCTGTTCTTGATGTGGGGTTTGGAATGGGCTATAATGTGCTCGCACTCATCGCTTCCCTGGCGGAGGAGGCCCCCGGCAGGAGACTTGAAATCATTTCCCTGGAAAAGGACAGCTACTACGGGAATCTTTTGGAAAAGATTCACTTCGGTGATGAACGGGATACCTGGTATAGACTGGTGCGCAAAGCCTTTACTGGGGGAGAAGTAAGTGAAGGAAGTTTTCACGTCAGGGTGCTTTTCGGTGACGCCAGGGACACCATTGAGGATGTTCCTGATCACTATGCCGACGCGGTTTTCCAGGATCCTTTCTCTCCCGCCCATAATCCGGAACTCTGGAATGTTGAATATTTTAGAAAGATGAAAAGGGTTATGAAACCTGACGGTGTGATGACTACCTATTCAGGGGCCCTTCATATCAGACATGCCCTTCTTGACGCGGGTTTTGTTGTCGGCCGGGGACCCGGTATGGGGAAGAAAAGGGAAGGGACCGTTGCCTCGCCGGGGCCGGTTATAACTTCCTTCTCTGAAAATGAAATTAAAGCGGTACACGAAACGATTAAATCAACGCCCTACCGTGACCTTTCGGGAAGCGATACCCGGGAGGAAATTTTAACAAGGCGCCTTGAAGAAATGGCGCAGCTGCGGGCTATAAGAGATCGTCAAGCTCTTCGATAACTGAACGTGAAGAGTCCCCATCCTTCTCCAGGTCTGGCTGGTCAGGGGAAGGGGGCGTCGGGGCAGGTGCCTGCATTTTTGCTCCTCCCGGTTGAGGGGAAGTTTTTCCGTTTTCATCTTCTATCTTTCCGTAGAGATCTCCCCCGGGGCTGAGCCGGTAAATAAAGGCGGATGTATAATCATAGACAGTCTGGATCGCGTTATAAACTTTTTTATTGTTGAGCTTTTTATCCCCTTCAATAAGGTCATCAAACTGAAGCTCTTCCTGGGGGTTTGACAGAAATTTCTGTGATGAGTTCATGTCTTTTATCAGCTCTTCAAGGGTAGAACTGAGCTTCTGCATAAAGTCCATTACTGCCTGGCGGGCAGCCTTTCCTGACTGGTTACGCTTCTGCTGCATTTCCTGGAGACGCTTTGAGTAGGCGATGTACTGGTCATTGGCCGCGGGTTTCTGTCGGCGCACCTTTTCATAATTTGTGACGACCTCGCCATAGTCGCGGAGAGTCTCTCCCGGTTTTCTCATTTCGTCATAGAGATCATGGAGCCTGACACCGAAGTTAAATTTTCCCGCCTGGGTAAAGTCTACATTGTACTTGATTTTATTGGTGGTCAGTAATACTGAATATTCCCTGTCAAATTCACTGAAGAGGAGGAAGGTCAGCATAACCTTGTCATGGTCGTTGATGTGTTCAAAGAGCCGTTTTTTATCGAAAAGCTTTCTCAGCTCTTTCATGTCGAGCTGGTACATGAGATGAAGGCCCCGCTTTATTTCTTCGGATAAATTTTCAACATCATCCTCCTCTGAAGTGTTCTCTTCGCCCTGGACGTTAAGATCAAGGATATCCCCTTCTTCTGGTTTTTCATTAGACCGGTTTCCCGGCTTTTCCGCCTGGACTATATCGAGTATATCTTCTATTTCAAGACTGTCGGGTTCAATGTACCGGCCGGTGTAATGGCAGAGGAGCCAGTGAAGGCGGGGATAGAGTTTATGGAAAATGATAAACAGTGAATTTTTAATTTTCCGTTTTGAGGCGCTGCTTCCCTGGGGTTTTTCGCCTTCCAGTTTATGTGAAATGTCATAGGCGCTGAAAAAGGAATTGAGAATGGTATTCTCGTAGGGCTTTAAAAGATAAAGGCGCCTGAAGAGCTCAACCAGGGGATCTTTTAGGTCGGACACTTTTTTCGGCACATCGGGGAAATTTACATAATGATCTACAATCTGGTCGGCGGTCATTTTATCATAAATGCTGCCGATCATTTCAATGATCTCAAAGAAAAGTGGATTTGCCTTGTCGAGGCGCTGGGTTATCCGTCTGCCATGGGCAGGGTCTCTTCGAAAGAGATCAAGATAGATGACCTGAATTTCCATGAGAGCGGGTTTGTAGCTGTTGTTAAAACGTTCAAGGAATTTCAGGTTAAAATAGTATCCCCTCGATTTGGTGATCTTCATAAACTTGAGGTGCAGGGATACTTTGAGCTGTTTAATGGCCCGGGTAAACCATCCTTCACCGGTGGGGGATGGTTTACCTGTGACAGCATTTTTTTTCAGGGCCTTTTTCCTGGCTGATGGCGTCGTGGTTTTTTTTTGTTTATAGTGGCTGTCGAGGCGCGTCTGGTAGTCTTTCTGTTTGTCCCGGTCAATTACCATGGGACGTCTTTTCCGACGGTCAGTATTAACTTCCCCACCCCCATCAACAAATTTTTCAAAAAGCTCCTTGCGGGTTTTCTGGTCAAGGTTGTCAACACCGATGTTTTCTTTTGTTTTATCTATTTCTTTCATGTGAAATCCCTGACAGCATTAGCCCGTCCGTATCGGTTTCTTTATAGGGTATTAAGTCTCTCAATCAATAAATGGCTGAAAATAATTTCTATTGTCAATTATTAATTTGGAATTGAACCCTGTCAATAAAAGTATACTCAATTTTAATGAGATGTAAACCAATTATCCTTTTTTTTCGAGGGGAAGTATTTTTTAAAGTCCCGGTATTTCTATTGATTTTTTTCATCAAAGAGAATGAAATAATTTTACAGAGAGTATGTACGTCCAGGTGACAGCCAGGAGGAGAAAATTATGAAAGCACCGGTCATAATAAAAAAGTTAACTTCCCCCCATCAAAAAGAAAGCTT
>CAZPEK010000066.1:0-7329 GCA_964585555.1 uncultured Leptospirales bacterium
ATATGCTGAATAATTTAAAAGTGTTCACTATTCTCTTATTCGCGATATTTGTATCAGCGAACTGTTCTGATAGTAGAGATAAAGAATCAAGTCTTAACAAGGATTTATATTTGCAGTGGGAAGGAGCAGCAAAACTCACAATGCAAATAGAGAAAGGAAAGGAAGTTACTACTGCTCAACAAAAGGAAGTTCTAGAATATGCTGAAAAGATAAATAAGTTAATAATCGATAAGAACATAGATGAACTGATCAATAATATTTCCAGTAAAGATTTCAGGTATTATAATGCTAAAATGGGCAATTCTCCCAATATTGCAAAAACTATAGTGACAGATTTAAAAACGAAGGGACACAACTATAACTTTTTATTTGATAAGAAGAAAATAACTGAAGGTTATAATGAGCCCTGAAATTAGGACACGTTTTTTATAAAGCTAAGGTTGATTTTTCCTTGAAAATATTTAAATAAGGAGAGATGACTATGGCTATGAGAAAAAAGCATAGTACAGAATTTAAGGCAAAAGTGGCACTGGAAGCCATTAAAGGTGAACAGACTATTCAAGAAATTGCTCAGAAATATGAGGTCCATCCGAATCAGGTAACCACATGGAAGAAGCAATTGCTTGATAATGCAACTTCAGCATTTGAGAAAGCAGGCAAGAAGAATCAGGCTAATGATGAAGCTGAGAAGAAAGAGGAAAAACTTTATAGCCAGATAGGTCAGCTTAAAGTAGAGAATGACTTTCTAAAAAAAAAGTACCGTCAACTGTACGGGAAAGAGCCGGACTTGTAGAACCGGAGCACAAAGTTTTGTCAGTATTGAGACAGTGTGAAATCTTAAATATCAGCCGATCAGCTTATTATTATAAGCCACGGCCAGAGAATGATGAGGAAGAACTCAAAATTCTACGGGCAATACTTGATGAGCTAAGAGAACATCCATTTTATGGATATAGGAAGATAGCTAAAGCATTGACGCATATGAATCTAACTCGTAAGCAGGTGCGGCATATCATGAGGAAGGCCGGTTTAAGAGCAATTTATCCGAAAAAAAGGCTTTCTAAACCGGTACAGAGTCATAAGAAGTATCCCTATCTGCTGAAAGGAATGGATATCTGGCTCCCTAATCAGGTATGGGCAACAGATATAACATACATCAGGCTTCGAGGCGGTCATGTCTATTTGGTGGCAATTATTGACCTTTACAGCCGAAAAATAGTAAGCTGGAGATTGTCTAATACTCTGGATGCAGAATTTTGCATCTCGGCATTTGAAGAAGCGGTTTATTGTTATGGAGAGCCAGGAATATTTAACAGCGATCAGGGGAGTCAGTTTACTTCGGATGCTTTTACAAAACGTTTAAATGACCGGGAGATCAGAATAAGTATGGACGGCAAAGGCCGTGCTCTTGATAATATTTACATTGAGAGATTCTGGCGGACTTTGAAGTATGAGGATATTTATATTAAAGACTACAACTCAATGGCTGAGCTAAAAGAGGGAATTAAGAAGTATATAGAATTTTATAACTCAGAAAGATTTCATCAGTCCCTTGACTATGACACACCTGATGAAATCTATAATTCAAAGTTTCAACCTGAGTTAGAAGAGAAGGCAGCATAAAAAAGTGAGAATCCACCTTAATTTTTGAATTTCGTGTGTTGACAAAAGGGCTCACTTTAGGTAAAAACTGGCATTCCAAACGAGGGGAGTATATGGATATTCGAAAATATCTGATAGAATATCAGCAAAAGCTAAAATGGAAGATTTTCTATATACCTAAATACGATGTGTACGAGGCTTGGTTTTCAATCCCAAATGATTTACTGATAGACTTTCTTTTCTTCCACTACAGGATAGAAAGAAAAAATGATAGTTTTATTTTGATTGGGTTTTAAAGGTTCGTTAGCTCTCTTAAACTAAAAAAGCCCAGAACTTTACGTTCTGGGCTTTTTGTCATCTGCTCCCCCGGTTGGACTCGAACCAACGACCCATTGGTTAACAGCCAATTGCTCTACCAGCTGAGCTACAGGGGAATATTTTGTAGCAACAAGAAGGTTAATAACAAATAGACCCGTTCTCTGTCAATTAAAAATGTTGTTTTTATTTTTGAAAAACAAAAAAAGTTAATAGTCTATCATGAAGAGCTTCCAGGCGGATCATCGCAGTCCTGTGGGGAAAAATATACTTTACATCAACCCCGACAGGGATAAAGTAAGCAGAAACTACGTCCTGGAGCATGACAGATGGATCTAAACGCGAAAATACAGGAACTGGCAAAAGAGAAAAATGCCCTGATCCTTGCCCATAACTACCAGCCTGAAGAGATACAGGCTGCCGCCCATATTACCGGAGATTCCCTGGAGCTTTCCCGGGTTGCCGCTGACAATGATGCCGATATTATTGTTTTTTGCGGGGTTCACTTTATGGCCGAATCCGCATCGATTCTTTCTCCTGACAAAAAAGTGCTTCTTCCTGAGCCGATGGCCGGCTGTCCCATGGCTGACATGGCCGAACCTGAAGATCTGGTCGAAATGAAGAAAAAGCATCCCGATGCCATGGTCATCACCTACATCAATTCTTCGGCGGCAATAAAAGCCCTTTCAGATGTAATCTGTACTTCTTCCAATGCCGTTGATATTGTTAAAAAAGTCGATGCCCGGGAGATCATCTTTGTACCAGACCGTAACCTGGGGCAGTATGCCCAGCGTTTCACTGACAAGAAGATTATTCTCTGGGACGGGTTTTGTCCCACCCATGATAAGTTCTCCCCTGAGGAACTGACAAAGGTAAAAACAAAGCATCCTGACGGCCTGGTTATTGTCCATCCTGAATGCCGTCCTGATATCATTGATATGGCCGATGAAGTTTTTTCTACAGGGAAAATGGTAAAATTTGTTCAGGAGACGGAAGTTAAAAAAATTATTGTCGGTACCGAGAGTGACATGATTGTGAAGCTCAGGTCTGTTGCCCCCCATATCGAGTACATACCCGCATCACCTTACTTTACCTGTCCAGATATGAAGAAAATAACCCTTGATAAAATATATAATTCTCTGCTAAATGAAGAAGCCGAAATTACCGTCAATAACGATATACGGGAAGCGGCCAGGAAAGCCCTGGATCGTATGCTCGAATTATCCTGAAGTAGAGCAGGTATTGCATGACAGAAGGCTTGATAACAGGTTCAGATGATTCCCGCGAGGCCCCCATGGAAGAGGGGACCAATCTTCTCCGGGAAAAAACCTTTACCCCCGAGCTGCGCGAACTAGTCTCAAGAATTTCCAACAATGAAGATTCCGGACCTGGAACCATCGATGATGCGGGTAATATAGCCCCGGGAAGGGGCCCCAATGAGCTGCTCCGTGATCTTCATCAGCTTTTCTACGAGGTCAAGTTTTCCGAAGGCATTGACAATACTCCTCCCTCAATTCGGCAGATACGGCAGATTCTTGAAGCAGAAGATTCTGAAACTATTGAGGCAATGAATGATATTTTAATTTCCCTTGTTCCCGGATATGATGGCTTTGCTGTTTTCAGGCTTGATACTGACGCCGGCGCCTATGTCCCGGTTATGCAGAATCATGGGAACGAATTAATCAACGGCCTCTCGGTAGGGCTTCACGACCGGCTCTTCGGTGAACTGCAGAAACCCGAGATTGTAGTTTCTGCATCAGAATCTGAGGGCGCCCTGGCAAACGGGATGCTCTCCCGCTACCTTTCAGATAATGGGGGGAAGTCGGTTACCTTTGTCGGCCTGAACCATGTATTTGACCAGGAACTTTCTGCCGAGTCCCATGCAAAGGACTCTATCTATCCGGGACACCTGGTGCTCGCCATGAGCTGTGATGCAGCTTTTGCCCTCGAAAAGGGCATTCTTTCTATCTTGAAAAAAGAATGCCTCTATCATCTTCTTCTGCTTTTTGCTGACTTTACGTTCCCTGAAGAATCATCCGGCGGAGCCATGGCTTCTCTTCAGGAAATCATCAAAGAGCTTGAGGTCTTGCACCAGAAAAATTCAGCCGGGCATGGGGGCATTATACTTCTTATTCGCGGAGCTCCTGGAAAAGAACTTTACGCTGTCTTCTCGTTCCTGATGGTAAAACTTCAGAAACTTACAGCTGAAGAGTCTGTTGTAATCCGTATCTGGTCTGAAATGATACTCTGTATGGTTACTCCCTCAGAAGTACCGATTATAGAAATAGTGATAAAAGAATTTAACAATGCCTTTGATAATGCCTTTCAACTGAAGCGAATTGATGATCGAGATGTCCCTGGGATAGCTTTTATTTTAGAGGATATTTTGACATAGTTTTATAGAAAAATCCCTGGAAAGGATCAAAAAAGCCTGATTGGGCTTGTTATTCTTCTGAAATTACTCTCATCTCTTGAAAAAAGGGAGTATTATTAGTACCTTAAAACCTGAATATATTGAGTACCTGTCTTTTGTAAAAAATAATGAAAAGATATACCCTAACAGTATTTCCAATCTTTATGCTCTTTCTGCTCCTCTTCGGTAATGAAGTAAGAGCCTCGGGGACTATTGGTGTATCCGGTGCCGATTTTCTGGAGTTACCTATAGGGAGTCGAGCCAGTGCTATGGGAGAGGCATATACCGCGGCGACAAACGATGTCCATCTGCTCTATTATAATCCAGCCGGTATTGCAACCCTCAAGCATCCGATGCTCAGTGTGCAGCACCAGGAACTGATCCTCGATACCCGTCTTGATAATGTATCTTTTGCCTACCCGATACATGACGGCTTTCTGGGGATATCACATACACTGTTCTGGGTTCCTCCTTTCGACAAAATCGATATAGACGGTAATACAACAGGAGAGGCAAATTTTATCAACGGCGCCTTCACTGCAGGCTATGGGTACGACTTTAAGTTTATAAAAGCCGGCGCTTCTATGAAATATATCTACCAGGTTATTGACGGAATGCAGACCCATTCGGTCGCCTTTGATCTTGGCATACTTAAGGGTTTTTATATGTTTTCACCCTTTGATGCACCGGTACGGAATTTCTACGTCGGTTTCTCTTTTTTGAACCTGGGAAGCAATGCGGGCGGTGATCCTTTGCCGAGACAGCTGCGTCTTGGTTTAGCCTACCAGCTGACTCACTGGTTTACTTTTAATGTTGATTTTGTTGAAAGCATTATCGAAGGTTCTGACCTTTACGATTTCATCTATGGGCTTGACGAAGGTTTCAGGGTTAACCTGGGAGCTGAAGTGTCATACCTTGATATTATTTCTCTACGCGCCGGTTGGCGCCTCAATGACGGAGGCATGTTTTCAGTTGGTATCGGTTTTAACTATGCTGTTAAAAATGTTTCTTTCATTATCGATACAGCATACTCCGATTCCGGGATCTTTGGCCCCAACTATTCGATAAATCTTTCCTTCAGGCTGATTCCGAAAATTGTTACCTATGAAGACAGGGTAGAGGCAACCAGGCACTATCGAACCGGCTTGAAGTATTTTGTTGCTAATGATATTGATGCGGCTATAAAAGAATTTAAATTTACCAGGGACTATGACCCCTATTATAAAAATATTGATCATAAAATAAAAGATCTTCAGGAAATTAGAAACCTGATGGATGAAAACAGGCGGTTAGATGAGGAACTCAAGAAAGTCCAGTGATATGAGAGATATCAGAATTACACCCGATTTCTGCCCCCGAGCCGCAGGTTCTCTTCTTTTTGAAATGGGCAACACCCGCATAATCTGCGCCGCATCTCTCTCTGAAGATGTACCAGACCATGCGGCCTCCCGTGGAAGGGGCTGGCTGACGGCTGAATATTCCATGCTTCCTTATTCGACCAGTCCGCGAACCGGACGCCCTCTGATGAAAAAAGACGGAAGGTCTGTTGAGATCCAGCGGCTTATCGGCCGCTCCCTGCGTGGAATTATCGACCTTGAAAAACTTGCAGGCTACAGCATTACTATCGACTGTGATGTTCTTCAGGCCGATGGCGGCACCCGAACCGCTTCTATTTCCGGGGGATTTATTGCCCTGAAGATGTGTATTGAAAAAATGCTTGCGGATAAACTTTTGTCCGAGAATCCGATAAAGACAAATGTCGCTGCTGTTTCCGTTGGCATCATTGATGGTGAAACAATACTTGATCTTGACTATGCTGAAGATTCAAGGGCCGATGTGGATATGAATATCGTTATGGACGGAACCGGCAGTTTTATCGAGGTTCAGGGAACCGGCGAGGGGAGTACCTTTTCCCGTGAAGAAATGGACAGCATTATAGACCTGGCAGCCCGGGGCATTAAAGATATCATCGAGCTTCAAAACCGCTACTAGATTTTTTCCTCCAAAATCAACTTGACATGATGCGAGCAGGCAGACCTGAAAGGCGACCGATGCCATTCGTCGCTTTTCAGGCATATATTTTTCAGCTTTCTCTTCAGGCAATTTGTGATTCTTCCGATAAATAAAAAGAAGAATTATGTCGGAAGAGATATATGAAAAAAATATTTAGTATTCTATTGTTCGTTCTTTTTACTCCGGTGCTTTTATGGGGACAATCGAGAAACATTGTTGCCATTGATACCCCCTCGGCATTCACTATAGAAAGGGGGACCTATCATGTTTCAATGCTCGGCTATGAAGGGGGGGGGATTGAACTGAAGACCCTGATCGGCCTTCATGATAACCTTTATCTCGGGGTCTCTCTTGACCTGCAGAACGCCATTGGCACCGAAGATCCGAAGCCGAATATACCCGGAGTAATTGCCAGGATAAAGCTCACCGACGGCTGGGAATCCTGGCCGATTTCCATTGCCCTTGGCTATGATTCATTTTTTATCGGCAGGCAGGGAATAGCGGGTAATGCTGATAATGACTATAATCAGATGATTTACGGACCCTATCTCGCGGTGACAAAACCAATATATCTTCTTGGGGGTGAACAGTACATGAGCTTCGGGGTTCGTGTCCCGGTACAGCCCTATGCTGACGGGAATGACACTTCCTATTATTTTGCCCTTGATATTCCTCTGGGCAGTTTTTTTCGAGTTAAGGGGGAAGTTGAAAGAATCTACTGGAACCTGAGAGATTCTGAAGACTGGCTCTTTAACTTCGGGTTCAGGTATACCTACATGGACGCCCTCAGCCTTGAGCTTGACTTCCTTTATCAACCGGGTGAAACCATGAGCCGGATTGTGCGCATTGAATACAGAAACCGCTTTTAAAGTCCTGCTGAGCTTTTTTCTGCTTTTTTTTAACGCCCCTGGTATTCATGGGGGGCCTTTAAGGGTGTGCAGTTTTGAAATTATCAACTCTTCCGGGAAACCTGTTGCCGCGGCAGT
>CAZPEK010000066.1:7339-12219 GCA_964585555.1 uncultured Leptospirales bacterium
GTAGAAATTGCCGATACGTTTCAGCAACGTCAGCACGGCCTGATGTTCAGGAGAGTCCTTGACAAAAACAGGGGTATGCTGTTTATATTCCCAGACTCAAGGCGCCGAAGCTTCTGGATGAAAAATACCTATATTCCCCTTTCTATTGCCTACATTGATGAAAAGGGTTTGATACTTCGTATCCTTCACATGAAGCCCCTTGACATCTCAATTACCTATGATTCGGGTCAACCGGCGCGCTATGCCCTTGAAATGAACCGGGGCTGGTTTCGAAAAAATAAAATACAAAAGGGTTGCAGAGTTTTACTGAATGGATGCATCGGTCAATAGAATAGCCTCTTCAAAGGATGAAAGATCTCTTCTCATCGCTGTACGCATGCAGAAAACCACAAAGGCTGCAGTCGAATACTCTCTCGAAGAATTAAAATTATTGGTGAAAACCGCCGGGGGTATTATCGTTGATTCGATGACCGTTAACCGGGAGCGTATTGATCCTGCCTATATCATCGGCAAGGGGTATATTCCGAAAATTCAGGAAATAATCGAAGCCAAAAAGTTAAAGCTCATAGTTTTTGACATGAATAATATTCGTCCCGCCCAGATCAGAAATCTTGAGGATGTTTTAAAATGCCGGGTTGTGGGGCGCAACGAAGTAATCCTTGATATATTTGCCCGCAGGGCGCGAAGTGCAGAAGCGAAGATCCAGGTTGAACTTGCTCAGCTGAAGTATATTCTTCCCCGCCTGAAGGGCCTGGGGGGTGTCCTTTCCCGTCTTGGAGCGGGTATCGGCACCAGGGGGCCGGGGGAAAAGATGCTCGAGACGGACCGGCGCCATATTTTGCGGCGGATAACTTCCCTCTCTCGAAAACTCGATAAGCATCAGGCCCACCGATCACGTACCCGGAGCAGCAGGCGCAAAGAGTTCCTGGGGGCTGTTGTAGGATATACCAATGCGGGAAAGTCTACTTTTATCAATCTTCTTGCCCGGGATGACCTTTTTGTGGAAAACAGGCTTTTCGCCACTCTTGACTCGTACACCCGGGAGGTTTATCTTGCAGAAGGAGAAAAAACACTCCTTACTGATACGGTTGGATTTATCCGTAATCTTCCGGCAAATCTTATCGAATCATTCAGGTCAACCCTTGAAGATATTCAGAATGCCGATTATATTATCCATGTGGTTGAGATTACCGCCCTTGACATGGAAGTTAACATGGCAACGGTAGACCAGGAGCTCAACGAACTCGATTGTTATAAAAAACCGACTATTCTTTTTTTCAATAAAGCGGACCTCCTTCCCGATGATGCTCGTTTAAATCTTGTGGCTCTCCAGTGGCCCGACGCGGTAATCGGATCAGCAAAGGAAGGTACAGGTATTGACGAATTGAAGTCCCGTATTCTTAAATTAAAGAATTCTCCCCCCGAGAGCCGTGAAGAATTCTCTCAGGATGACGACGAGGGACCCGGTTTCCAGGGCCCCTGACTGCTGCAGATCATAATTTCCCTGTTAAAGAATAGAAAAGGAAGTTAAGGTGTAACGTTTTTGTACACAGGGACACTTAATGGTGAGAAGGAAAATAATACCTTCATTTCAAAAAATAGTCCTTGATAAATTCTTTGTCCCACCTCAGATTGTTTAATTTACATGACATAATATTTCAATAGAATATTTAATTTAAATTCAGGTATATAAAATGATTGATAAAATAATAAGTATATTCTTCGGCAGCAAGCATGAAAGGGACATTAAAAAGCTGAAACCCCTGGTTGCAAAGATTAACTCCCTTGAACCCGACGTGCAGAAACTCACTGATGAAGAAATGCGGGCCAAAACCGAGGAGTTTAAAAACCGTTACCAGAAGGGAGAAACCCTTGATGACCTTCTCCCCGAGGCCTTTGCCCTGGTACGTGAAGCGGGAATCCGGGCCCTCGGGATGCGGCATTTTGATGTTCAGCTTATGGGAGGCATTGTTCTTCACCAGGGACGGATAGCAGAAATGAAAACCGGTGAAGGTAAAACCCTTGTTGCAACCCTTCCAGTCTATCTTAATGCAATATCCGGAAAAGGCGTTCATGTTGTAACCGTCAATGATTACCTGGCTCGTCGTGACTCTCAGTGGATGGGGGCAATCTACAAGTTTCTCGGCCTTACTGTTGGTGTTATTCTTCACGATATGGACCAGGAAGAGCGTCAGAAGGCCTATGGATCAGATATTACCTATGGTACCAACAATGAGTTCGGTTTTGATTACCTTCGGGACAATATGGTCGAGCATCTTTCACTTCGTGCCCAGGGTAACCTGAATTACTGTATTGTTGATGAAGTCGACTCGATTCTTGTTGATGAGGCGAGGACTCCCCTGATCATCTCAGGATCTACTGAAGAATCAACCAAGAAATATTACCTGATAAATAAGATTATTCCGAGCCTGAAAGACGAGGTGGACTACGAAGTTAATGAAAAGGATAAAAATGTAACCCTGACGGAAGACGGCGTCAAACGGGTTGAAAAGCTTTTAAAAGTTGATAATCTTTATGACAGCAGAAATATAGAAATTGTACACCATGTAAGCCAGGCCCTTAAGGCCCATACCCTTTTTCAGCGCGATGTTGACTATACCGTTAAGGATGGCGAAGTACTGATTGTTGATGAATTTACCGGTCGTCTCATGCCGGGTCGACGGTACTCTGACGGTCTTCATCAGGCCCTTGAAGCCAAGGAATCCGTGACCATTGCCCGGGAAAGTCAGACCCTTGCATCGGTTACCTTTCAGAATTTTTTCAGGATGTATACTAAACTCTCCGGTATGACCGGTACTGCTGATACAGAAGCGGTTGAATTTAGAAAGATTTACAATCTCGATGTTGTTGTGGTTCCTACCAACCAGCCAATGGTTCGGAAAGACCATCCTGATCGGGTATATCGTACTGAAAATGAAAAAGTAAACGCCATTGTTGATGAAATTGTTGAGCTCTCAGCCAAGGGGCAGCCGATACTGGTTGGTACTATTTCTATTGAAAAATCAGAATCAATCTCAAACTCCCTGAAATCAAGGGGCATCATACACAATGTTCTAAATGCGAAGTTTCATGAGAAGGAAGCCCAGATTGTAGCAGAAGCGGGTCGTCCCGGTCAGGTAACCATTGCCACCAATATGGCGGGCCGTGGTACTGACATCGTTCTTGGGGGAAAAAAAGATTTCATGGATGAGCTTGAAGATCATGTTCCTGTTCATGAGACCGACATGTGGGCAGAGTTTAAAAATACTGTTATTGCATCGAATTATGAGAAAGCTGAAACTTTAGTTGAAAAAATGCAGGGCCAGGACAAACACCGGGGAAAAAATATTGTGCGCCTGGGAAGCGAATGGATAAAGAATCATGAGGTTGTCGTAAAGGCCGGGGGGCTTCATATTCTTGGTACTGAACGGCATGAATCTCGACGGATTGATAACCAGCTGAGAGGACGTTCAGGACGGCAGGGAGATCCGGGTTCATCGCGTTTTTACCTTTCCCTTGAAGATGATCTCATGCGGCTTTTTGCCAGTGAGCGGATTTCAAAAATTATGCAGCGCCTTGGCATGGAAGAAGGCCAGGAGATTGAAAGCCCCATGGTTTCTAAAGCGATTGCAAATGCTCAGAAACGGGTAGAGGGACGAAACTTCGAAATGAGAAAGCACCTTCTTGAGTATGATGATGTTATGAATACTCAGCGGGAATATATTTACGGTGAAAGGAATGAAATTCTTGAAGGTGAGGATATCTCTCATAAGATCAAAGATTATATCGGCGATATTGTTGAGTCAATGCTGGTATCCTTTACCGGCGGCGGCGGGCACCCTGAAGAATGGGATCTTGAAGGAATCCAGTCATGGCTGAATTCAAAATTTACGATTAATCTTGATTATGAAAAGGTTGATCCCTATAAAGTTTCTTACTCTGAATTTGAACACGGGATTGTCGATGCAGTCAAAGCTGCCTATCTCGAGAAAGAGGAAAAAACCGGTACAGAGGATATGCGTACCCTTGAACGGCTTATAACTCTGCAGGTCATTGATACCAAGTGGCGTGACCACCTGTTGAATATGGATCAGCTTCGTGATGGTATCTGGACTGTTGGTTACGGTGAAAAGAATCCCCTGGTGGAATACAAACTTGAGGGCTTTCAGCTCTTCAAAGAGATGCTTCTCGCCTTGAAAGAAGAAATTATAGAATATATGATGAAAGTGGAAATTGAACATGTTGTCGAAGAGGTAGACTTTGATTCCCGGGTAATCGGTGATGAATATCATGCCGATGTCGAAGCCTTCGGCTCTGGAGGTATTCCTGTGGCAACGCAGCCGGTTAAAAAGAAAAAATCCGGTGATAAAAAACAGAGCGCCACTGTAAGCTCTGGTGGCGTAAAGCGAAAGAAAACCAGAAGAAGCCGCGGTAGATAATTATGGGACAGACATTAATGAAAAGTATCTCCGGTATCAGGGGAATCGTCGGCGATTCCATGACACCTGAACTGGTAGTTGAAGTGGCCCGGGGCTTTGCCCGGTATACGAAAAAAGGGACTATTGTCGTGGGGCGGGACAGTAGACCTACAGGAAAAGTAATCAGTGACATGCTTTCTTCGGCCCTTACCATGGCCGGTTGTAATGTTGTGGAAATTGGTATTGTACCGACTCCTACTGTTCAGCTTATGGTTGAAGAGCTGAAAGCGGCGGGGGGTATTGTTATTTCCGCGTCACATAATCCTATTGAGTGGAATGCCTTTAAGCTTATTAATGGTAATGGAACCTTTCTTAATGGAAAAGAAATAAAGCGGTTTTTTGCTTTTATGGATCAGGAAGGGAAGTATGAAAAATGGTCTGGTATTGGAAACATAACTTCCA
>CAZPEK010000067.1:0-11977 GCA_964585555.1 uncultured Leptospirales bacterium
ACCCGTGAGCTCACCGAGACCATCATCGGCAGAAAAAAACAGGATGAGCTCATCCGCCAGCTGAAGGATGATATTGTTGATCTTCAGAAAAAAGAGCGTATTCGTTTTCTTGTTTCCCGGGTAAATGAAGATGCCCTAAAAAAGCTCTTTGAATCTGAAAAGTTTGTGAAGCTTTTTCTTTCCATGAGTGAATGTGATGCCGTGGTCCTTTCGATGGATATCCGCCGGTCGACAGACCTGATGCTCAAGGCAAAAAAGCCCGAGGCGTATGCTGAGTTTATAACTTCCCTCACATCACTCCTTTCCGGTTCAGTTATGGATAATTACGGAATTTATGAAAAATTTACCGGTGATGGCATATTAGCCTTTTTTCCTTTGTTTTATTCGGGACCCGATGCCTTTTTATTGGCGATCAACGCCGCCGAAGCCTCTCATGAAATATTTACCAGCTTCTATGAAGAGCAGAAAAAAGTTTTCAGGGGGAAGGTTGAGGATACGGGGCTTGGCATCGGCATTGACTTCGGTAGAATCAGCATGACTACCATTAACGGCGACCTGAGTATTGTTGGTGAGCCGGTGGTCTATGCCTGCCGATTTGCCTCAGCTCCTTCGGGGAAGACCTTTCTCCATCAGCGTGCTGTTGACTTCGGAACAAAAAAATACGGTGAGCTGATCGGCTTCGATGAAACTCTTCTCGAGATAAAGCATGAGGGAAGTCAGAAGGCTTATGAACTCTCTTCCATGGATGAGGGAGTGGGAGCAAAGATTCCTGACTGGGACCAGCAGGTGAAGAGGTTTATGTGATAAAGATGAGGTGAATAAGGGATGAAAGAGAACGTTATTTTATTGCAGCTTTCCCGGCATGGGTAGCATACTCTGCTTTCCCGTGGCCGGGTGAATTGATGTAAGTTATTTTACTGTACTGATCCTTTCCATGCGAAAGTGAAAGTATTCCGGATTTATCGAAAGCCACCGAAATATCAGTTTTCCCTTTACCTGTTCCAGGTTCACAAATCCCCAGTAGCGGCTGTCGAAACTATTGTCCCTGTTGTCTCCCATAACAAAAAGTTATCTTTCGGTACAATGAATTTCTTTGTTCTTCCTGGGCTGATTAATTGGTTGTACAGTTCGATAGTATATTTTTTATTACCAAGAGTTTCCTGGTAGAAGGTGTGCTCATCGTTGCGGTAAAGCAGTTCATTCTTCTTAATAGTATCACAATTGTTGAAATGAAACAGCTCGGGGACTTAAATAAGTATCGTGTATAATTATGATATTTCCCTTCTTAACTGCACCAGGAAAAATTATATGCATGAAAATAGCGACGCCAAATGTAAAAAATATTATTCAAATATGATTGACATGCACATCAATACGCTGTTCTGTACACAGACAATCAGGAAAAGTTTTACCCCATGACAAATATAAAAAAGACAACCCTTAGAAGCGAACTTCCTTTTTGGCGAAAGCTAACCTTTGCCTCCGGCATGATGGGAGGCTCCCTGATGCCGATGATAACCATCGGCTGGCTTCTGTATTATTATACCGGCAGAAGCACCCCTGCGGGAGATCGGATTATGCTGGTCAGCTACTCCGCTTTTGCGGTGATAAATATTATCAGCAGAATTATAGACGCGGCAGCCGCGCCAGTAATCGGTTTTGCTTCAGACCGGTACAATACCCGGTGGGGGCGCCGCAAACCATGGGTCTTTTTCGGGGCTCCATTTCTCGCGGTATGCGCGGTACTTCTCTTTTATCCCCCGGGGAGTGAAGGAAGTTTTGCCAATATTGCCTGGCTGCTGGCAGCCCTGACGGGACTCTGGCTTTTCTACACGGCTGTCGTGGCGCCCTACATATCACTTCTTCCTGAGATAACTTCCTGCAAAAAAGAACGTATCGAGATATCTTCGTACATGGGGGTCTTTGAAGTTGCCGGAACGCTCATGGCGACTATTGCCGTCGGAATTTTTATAAAGATTTTTCCCGAAGGGATTGATGCGGGTTTTTTAAATATTTCTGACGGTTATAAACTGGCCATCATCATTTTCAGTATTGTTGCACTCCTGTTTTTCTGGCTTTCAATACTTTTTGTGGAAGAAAAGCCCCATTCAAGTGCCAAGGAGATTCCCTTCGGGCTTAATGAATCGATACGCCAGTGCCTTAAGAACCGTCCCTTTGTCATATTTGTGGTAACACTGATGCTTTTCAGTATTGCCCTTGATGAACTGATTGCAATGATTCCCTTTATGGTGACCCTGATCATGGGGATGGGGCCCCATGTGGGCGGCTACATTCAGGGGGCCATTGTGGTGGCATCACTGCCGATGTTTTTTCTTGTTTACTATCTCTCACACCGCTACGGAAAGAAAAAAGTTTTCCGTATTAGTTTTCTGATGTTTGGTCTTGCCCTGCCGGTGATGGCCTTTATGAATGATTATCCCTTTATCGGTTTTGGGATAAATAAGCTGGTAGTAGCGGCAGGGGGGACACCCCTGAAGTCCGGTGTCATCAGCCTGGTTCATGCCATGGTACCCATGGTGTTGTTCGTCTTTCCCCTTGCTTCATTTTTTGTTCTTATCAGGCCGATTTTTGCTGACCTTATTGACCTTGATGAAAAATATACCGGCTACCGCCGTGAGGCAATGTACGACGGCCTCATGGGGCTTGTCATCAAGATTGCTGCCGGAGTCGCTTCGGTTATCGGGCCCCTCTGCCTGCAGTTTTTCGGCGGTACAGCAGAAGACCCCGACGGCATCACCGTGGTGCTGGTCATCTGCTCGGTCATGCTTTTTGCCGCCTGGTGGCTTTTTCGAAAGTATCCTATCGAAGAATGAAAATTATTTATTGAAGGTAAAGCTGGTATCTTCGAATTTTTATAACAGGACTTTTCCTCGCATCACGCTGGATTTTTTTCCCCTTTACTTCCTTCATTCTACTTCGTTTTTTCCTTGTTTCCTTTTCCTGCAATGTTGAAAGAGAGCTTTCTTTATTTCTATAAAAAATAATTTTTCAAAAAAATTCATTGAACAATTACATCGGTATCTTTTGGATGTATCTGTATCTGGGTTAACTTTCCTTAGAGGCGCAAAAGGGGAGGGAAGTTTTCTTTTTTTTAATCCTAAAACTGTGAATATAATTTAAGGAACTGTAAATGAAAACCTATCTTGAGTGTATACCCTGTTTCTTCAGACAGGCCCTCGAATCCGCCAGGCTGTCGGGGCTAAATGAAGAAGAGCAGAAAAGGGTCATTGACCGGGTCTCTGAAGAAATACCGGAATTTTCCCTCAGCTCATCACCCCCTGAAATGGCGCAGAAAATTCACCGTATTGTCAGGGATGTTGCCGGCTCAAAAGATCCTTATCGTGAAATTAAAACAATCTGTAATCAAAAAGCAGCTGAAGTTTACAAAGGTCTGAAGGGTATTATTAAAGAATCCGACGATTCTCTTTATACAGCCCTTACCTATGCTATTGCAGGAAACATTATTGACTATGGGATTAAAGGCGCCATTGATGTCACCGCAGAACTTTCGGCAATCATTGCTCAATTGAATGAGACTATTGCCGGCCAGGAAGAAAGAATTTTTAATTACAAAGCCTTTCGGGAGGTCCTTGAAAAATCAAGGACGATTCTTTATCTCGGGGATAATGCGGGAGAAACTTTTTTCGACAGGCTTCTTATAGAAGAAATTTTAAGTATTTACGGTGACAGGCAAATAACCTTTGCCGTCAGGGGCGGGGCCGTAATTAATGATGCCCTTCGTGTAGATGCGGATATTGCCGGTATATCAGACATCGTGCCGGTTATCGAGAATGGCTCCGATGCTCCCGGTACTATTCTTGAAGATTGTTCAAATAATTTTGTTAAAACATTTAATGAGGCTGATATGATAATCAGTAAGGGACAGGGTAATTTTGAGTCCCTTTCCGGGGCTGATCGTGATGTTTTCTTTTTGTTTATGGCAAAATGTGAGATTGTTACCCGGGATATGGATTGCCGATTGAAAGATGTAATTCTCTTTAATCATGCTCCCGCTTTAAGCATCCCTTAAAAAAGCCGGGATCTTTATAAAGGTAATAAAAAGTCGGTAAATAATTTGATGCACATTATGTGTTGAAGGCGAGGATGGCATCCTCGCCTTCAATTAAATAACTTGTTACTTTACACTTGTACCTTTCAACTTTTTCTATACATCAAGTATTCCCAGGTCGCGAAGATGCTTACCTATGTGGTTGTGCAGATTATCCCGGTAATCAATTCGGTGTTTTCTAAGAGCAGCATATAACTCATCCCGCAGGTATTTCTTTTTGTTTTTATCCATTTCCTGGAGTATCAGCCCGTAGGTGATATGAAGCATCTGGCGGGCATCATCCTCATTGAGGTATCGGGGCAGATCTCTATCGTCAGTCTCTTCAAGCGGGGCGATTGACATCAGGTTTGTTGAAACATGGTAATATTTCAGGGCCTTCGGAAAATTTTCCCTGGCAAAGGAATGGAGTTTCCGGTAGAGCTCAGGCTCATTGGCTGCTATGACCCGAAGGGCTTCAAGCCAGCTGGTGCCGGCGGTCTTAAGATGAAGGCGTTTTTTTGTCATGGTGCCCACATGGGGAAATATAGAAAATTTGTCGCTTCCCGAATGAATGCTGAGGCGGTAGCCGAAATGATCAGCAATAGCGGCATGCTGTTTAAACTCTTCTTTAAACTCTTTCATGTTTCCCCGGTAGTCTATACCCTTTTGAAATTCTCCGCAGAACCGGGGGGCAATACTGGTTGCCCGTACCACCGCGTCTTCCAGCTCGCGGCCAATCAGGTAGTGGGCCGCCGGAGAGGTCGGCATATCGGTCTCATCAATTGATATTTCAAAGTCCATTTCCCGGGGTGCCAACTCGATATACTGGCGGTAAATCTGCATCATAAATTTTATTGCCCGGTGATAGGTAAGAAGGTAAATTTTTAATTCTTCTTTTGGGAAATAAATTTCAGTATCCCCAATACTGAAGGATTTGTTGCAGTACTTGTTAATATAATAGGCTAATGTTTCAGAAGGAAGTTTTTTTATTGCCTTTTTCATTTCCTTCTCTGTCATATTTTCTTTTGGCTTTTCAATGTAATCAGAACAGTCAAGGGTTATCATCGAATAGCCGAGACTGATAGCCTCGGCTATATCCTTCGGGTCTTTCAGGTGGTCAGCGTCAGCACCGAAGGGGCCCCGGTACCCGGAGCGGATAATGCCGAAAACCGCATCATCAAGTACACTTTTAAAACTGCGTCCCGTCAGGTCCAGTTCCCGTTTACTCTGCTGGGCAAATACGGGAATGACCGAGCGGCCTGTAACAGCTCTGACGTGACCCTCTGCAGCTATGCCGAGGCGGTCACCAAGACCGATAGATGCTGCCTCTCGGCCGCAGAAGACCGGATTGGTATAGTCAATATGCCGGTTCAGTACCAGGCGGTTCTCATGGCTCAGGGGAGCGAGGAGGTAATCATCAGTTCGCTCACCGGTCAACTCGTCGAAGAGGGGGCCTGAACCAACGGCGAGAAGATAATCAGTTTCATCATGAGAAACCATAGCGATGGCTGTGTTTCCTGAAAGAAGATGCGAAGCCCTGTAGATTTTCAGGTTAGAGTCGAGCCCTTCAAAGTTGCCTGTTCTAATTGCCTCGGCGGCTGTTTTTATATTCATGTCACTGCTTCCTGATCTGGTTTGTTTTATGATACTTCTTTTTTGGATATATCATCAAGCATTTTCTGGTCTGTTTTTTCTGGCGGCATTAAATTGTGTTGTTTCCTGGCAAAAAAATTTTTTAGTTTTTGTATAACCTCAGCAGAAGCCTGAATTTTTTATAGGTAAGGAAGATTATCCGTACCCTTTCCGGAGAGCATGTTTTTTCTTCCCTGGAGTGGACTCAGGATATACCGGCTTACAGGGGGCCGAAGAATTAAAATGTAATTGACCTGTTTGATGGATTCCGATATGAGATTCATGAGGTGAGGTAAAAGATGAAGGATTTGAAGTATTATAATGAAAGCCTGATTACCGATTCTCTCAAAGGGGAAGTTATGGTGACCTGGCTCGGTACTGCGGGGATGCATATTTCTGACGGGAAAAACAGCTTTTTTATCGATCCCTTTGTGTCCCGTTACTCCCTTCCCCGGGTGTTCGGGGGCCTCAAGCTTGCGTGCCGCGGGGAAGTTGTTGCTGAATGGATAGATCGATGCGGCGGCCAGAAGGCTGCAGCTGTTATTGTCAGCCACAGCCATTATGATCACTGCCTTGATGCTCCCGCCTTCGCCGCACAGACCGGGGCATTTCTCACCGGCTCTGAGGCAACCGCATGGGTTGGTAGAAGCGAAGGACTTCCTGAAGAACAAATTCGTGTTTGTGAGCCTGGAGACTCCCTTGATATTGGCGACTTCAGCATTACCTTTATAGAAAGCCGCCACGGTCCCGCGGTACTCGGGCGTGTTCCCTTTCCCGGTACCATCGAAGAAACTTTTACCGTACCGGCACCGGCAACAAGGTATAAACTCGGAACTACCTTTTCTCTCTATATAAAACATCCCGCGGGAACCATGATTCATCATGGCAGTGCGGGAAATCTTCTCGGTATGTATGATGGACTTTCTACTGATGTGATGTTTCTTGGCATCGGGGGAAGGGGAAACACAAAAGAATATCTTCGCGACGTGCCAGAGACAGTTTCACCTTCAATGCTTATCCCCGTGCATTTTGATAATATGTTTACGCCCCTGGATAAAAAGTTCGGGTTTCTTCCCCGTATAAAACTGGCAGAGTTTATTGAAACCGCCGGTGAATTGCTTCCGAAGACAGAAATTCGTACATTGCCGGTGGGTAAGCCGGTTGCGGTTTTTTAGGGCGTTTCCCTCCAGACTCTACAAAGGGGGTTTGAATGCAGGTAGTGCCGGAGGTTTTTGTATATCAATCAAAAGAATGATGCTCCGGGAAGAAAAATAATGATGCTGGATGATATCTGAAAAGAGGGGTAGGTTTGTGGAAGGATGAACTCCCTGACCTTATGTCAGAGAATCCATCCAAATCAGCTGGTTATATTACAGTTACGTTAACTGCTCGAAGGCCTTTGTCACCGTTTTCGGTGTTGAAGGAAACTTCTGCGCCTTCAGGAAGAGTTTTAAAACCCTCTGAATTGATACCTGAATGATGAACGAAAACATCCTGTCCATCTTCTGATGTAATGAATCCGAAACCTTTCTGATCGTTGAACCATTTTACTGTGCCTTGTGACTGTGTCATGTATTGACTCCTGAGAATGTAATGTGGGGTTAACCCCTGTGGATTACTCTTGATAAAAAACTGCTATGCAATTTGCCCGGGTAATTTCGAGGAAAGTAAATAGAGGATGTTAAAATGTGTAATCTATAAGGACATAGGGTAGTTATGTCCTAAAAATGTCAACACAATTAAGTGAAATTATTGAAAAAAGACATACTTTTTTTATTGTAATTTTTAAAGGGCCTGACCCTGCTCATCTCTTATACATTTTAAAAAGGCCCTGCATAACCAGTGTTTTTTCTAAATATTTTAACATTCAGGTATCATGTAACAGCTTTTTTGAAGGTTAGCAGTTGCTCATGTTCAGTTTTCGTAGATTGTATAAAATGTGCCTGCGTAACATTACATCACTGACTGTCCTGGGCAAAAAAACTGGCTATTTCCCGGGAAAGGTTTCCCGTGTTAAAACGCTGCCTTATTTGCTCAAAGGGAATAACAAACCTGCATCCTTCCCGAAAGCGGCTGCAGCCGAAGGCGGCCCGTCCTTTTATCATGGTTCCTTTGCCGCACACAGGGCATACTATTACTTGAGAAGGCGGTGTTTTTACTTCCTGGCTGACTGCAACTGGTTCTGGTTTGAATATCGGCCGGTGCTGTTCATCCAGAATTATTTGTCCCTTTATTTTTTGTCCATTAAACGTGAAACCGCTCAGTATTCCGGTTTTTCCTTTTCGGATTAAGCCGAAGATTTGTTTTTCCGTCAGCTTTTTCCCCTCAATTGTAAAGCTTACCACGAAGGTACAGCCATCCCGAAATCCACTGCAACCGTATGCCTTTTTTCCTTTTATTATTTTTCCTTTGCCGCAGCGGGGACAAAGAAGCTGACCCGTGGCAGTTGTATTGTTTTCTGTTCTTTTTACTGTCGTAGATTTATTTTTTCCTGATTTTTTACTTTTTGTTTTCTGGCCTTCTAGACTGATGCTTTTACCACTCTCTGATCGAACATCTGAAACAAGGGTGGTTACCATTTCTTTCATCTCTGAGAGAAAGGTTACCTGTTCGTATTCTCCTTTTTCTATCTGTCGCAGCTTTTTTTCCCAGATTCCCGTGAGTTCGACAGATTTAAGAAGCTCATTCTTTATTGTTCCTATAAGCTGAATACCCGTTGTAGTGGGGATAAGGCTTTTTTTCGATCTGGTAATATAGTAGCGCCTGAATAATGTCTCAATAACCGCGGCTCGCGTTGAAGGCCGGCCAATGCCATTTTCTTTCATGAGCTGGCTCAGCTCTTCATCATCCACTTGTTTGCCCGCTGTTTCCATTGCCCTCAGGAGAGTTGCCTCAGTGTAATGCTTGGGAGGTTTGGTTTCTTTTTCCTGCAGTTCAGGTCGGTGAGGGCCTGATTCGCCTTCTTCAAATTCAGGGATTACCTGGGTTTCTTTTTGTTCTTCCCCATCTTTTTTTTCTTCCCGGGGATAGAGCTCACGCCACCCCTTTTCGAGTATTTGTTTTCCTGTTGCTTTGAATTTAACTTCCTTCGCCTGACCCATAACCGTTGTATTGGATACAAGTGAATCAGGATAGAATGCCGCGATAAACCGCCGTGCCACGGTATCAAAAATTTTTTGTTCCTGGGGAGTCAGCCCCGCAGGATTTGTCCCGGTAGGAATGATAGCATGGTGGTCGGTGATTTTTTTATCATCAAAGACCTTTTTGCTTTTTCTTATTTCATTTTTAAGGAGCGGTTCAGTGAAGCTGCGGTAAGCGCCCAGTCCCTTCATGATGCCGGGAATCTTTGGATACATATCAGATGGAAGGAACCTGGTGTCAACCCTGGGGTAGGTGACTGCTTTTTTTTCATAAAGCTTTTGAACTGTCTTCAAAGTTGAATCTGCGGTAAAGTTGAATTTTTTATTGCATTCCACCTGGAGCGACGTGAGATCAAAGAGCTGTGGCGGACTTTCCTTTCCTTTTTTTCTGGTAAAGGAAGTTATGGTAAAGTTTTCATCTCTGATAGACTCCAGGATCTCCGCGGCTTTTTCGTGGTTTTTAAATTTACCGTCAACTGCCGTGAAGGTGATGTCCCGATACTCGGTTTTTAACTCCCAGTATTTTTCCGGTGTAAAATTTTCTATCTCCAGGTGCCTGTTCACTATCAGGGCCAGGGTAGGAGTCTGTACTCTTCCAATAGAAAGGACTCCCTTGCCGCTGGCATACTTGAGGGTGTAGAGCCTGCTGGCGTTCATTCCAAGGAGCCAGTCCCCGATTGCCCGGGCACTCCCGGCAGCATAGAGCAGGTCATACTCTGAAGAATCTTTGAGGTTTGAGAAGCCTTCTTTTATTGCCTCTTCGGTGAGGGAAGAGATCCATAGCCGTTTTACCGGCTTTTTACAGGCCGCTCTTTGCAGTACCCACCGTTGAATCAACTCACCCTCAATTCCCGCGTCACCGCAGTTTATTACTTCTGTACATTCATCTACCAGGTTTTTAATAATTTTAAATTGCTTGCCCACACCCTTGTTCTGAATGAGTTTCGTATCGAATTTTTCCGGGATCATGGGGAGGGTGCCGATTGACCATCTCTTCCATTCGGGAGTGTAATCATCAGGAGTTTTAAGGGTGCAAAGGTGCCCGAAGGTCCAGGTTACACAGTATCCGTTTCCTTCGATATAGCCGTCTTTTCTGGTTCGTGCCCCCAGTATACTGGCAATTTCCCTGGCGACACTCGGCTTTTCTGCAATACAGACTTTCAATACTTTACTTCCTTCTCTAAATTTAGAAAAGAGTTACATGGCCGGTACTTTTTGTCAATATTTTAACCATTTCGACAAACCTGCGGGAAACTTCTTGTTTTTCTTGTACCCACCCGTATTATTAGTTACTGTGTCCATATCTGCAGCCTTTTCTCTGTTAAGCAGTCATATTATCTGGTAAAAAAATAATGAAGATGAAGTTATTCTGTATAATACTGTTACTGATTCCTTTGATGATTACCATTAACAGAACCCTCTATTCGCACATGGATGGAGAAAAGGCATATCAGTTGTATTGCAGCAGGTGCCATGGCGATACACAAATCCGAAGCGGAACCCTGGTCTTTTATTCAAAAAAAACCATTGTTGACAGGTATCAAAATAAATCAGTGCATCTTCTTGAAAAGCTTGAAAATATTGACAGGTACATAAAGAGTCATGCCATGATACGGGCAGTACATAAAATAAATGACCGAACAATAATTATTAAAATCGTAAATCATCTTTCAGATCCTGATTTGAAACTAACCGGGGCTAAAAATAAGGGGCTTTAAGCTTAATAGTTTTCGGATAAGGAAGTTAAAGTAATATCATTATAGAAGGTTGCCCATGGAGAATTTTAAAATTTTATCCTATGCAGTACCGATGCTTGCTGTTGCCTTTATTTTAATAAGTCCTTCAAAATTTCGACTTCAAACAGGTAACATTATACATAAACAGGGAAAGTAAACATCTTTTCGCATTAATTTTTACAACGCTGCTGTATTTTTACACTTTATGTGGAACTTTATTGCAATCAAATTGTAGATACAGTTAATTTTATCAATAAAAACGGAGCCTTTTGTTTCTTCAATAGAGTCAGTTTTCGGATCTGGAATAACCAGCCTGTCAGAGAAGGCAAGTTGTTTCTTCATTTGTTAAACAAAGTTTCTTGACAGAACCGAAGAATGAAATTTAATAAAATTGAGATTTTATAAAAACTATGGGAACGGAAAGTTGTTTTAACGGACTATAATATACACAATTATGAATAGCAGGAAAAAAGACTCTCTGGCTAAAAAAAATGAAGAGTATGTAGCTGTCTACAGTGAGTATTATCCTCTTATTTTTAATACGGTCTACTCTAAAGTAGGTGATGAAAACGATGCTGGTGATGTTTGCCAGGAGATCTTTTTAATATTATATGAAAAATTTTACGAAGTAGAAAATTATCGAAAATGGCTTTTTGGTACCCTGAGAAATGTAGTGATGAGATATTATGAAAAAAAATCAAAGGTAGAATTAAACATAGATGATATTTTTCAGGATATATCCCTTACATTTGTAAATGGTATGAAAGATGTCAGGATCATCATTAACAATGCAATTGAAAATATTAATTTGAACAATGAAGAAAGACTTTTACTCGACTATATCGCTTATAACAGCTACAGCTACAGCAATGTTGGGGAAATCATGGGACTTTCTAAAAAACAGGTATTCCTGAGGTACTCAAAGGTGGTAAAAAAAGTTCTTACCCGATTAAAGGAACTTGGCATTCAAGATATTGAGGATTTGTTATGAAAAGCATAAACCAGTTTCATGCAGTTCTGGATAAATACAGGTTTGTTGAACACACACCTGATGCCATGCAGTTATATTCTATAAAGTCAGGAAAAATCAATTTAAAGGAAATTATGAAAAAGACTGGCAATTACAGCATCAGTCTCAGCATTGCTTTGTCATTATATTTTTTATTAAAAAAACTTGGCATACAGGCAACAATTATTCAGGCCAAGTTTATTGCTGTAATTATAGGGATTAATATTGCAGCAACTACTATCGTTGGCGGTAATTATGCCGTACAGAAGGTGCAAGGTATATTAGAAAAAGATAGAATTGAACATTCAAAACCTTTGGAAAAAATATCTCTCGGAAAAATTGAAGCTCAGAAAGAAAGTCCAAAGGTGGACAACTTTCTTCCGAGGTCATA
>CAZPEK010000068.1:0-11921 GCA_964585555.1 uncultured Leptospirales bacterium
CCAAGGTGATTTCGAGTAAAAACTTGGGCTCAGCCAATCTCAGAATGGCGATTAACAATTGTCAGGATGAAGCCATATTATTAAAATGATGGATAGCTATAATTTTTTTCTAATAACAGGACTGATAGGTTTATAAGAAAAGATAAACTTCCTTTCTATCATTTTCCTTGATAAAAAGAAAAAAATCTGTTTGCCCTTCAGGCACGACCCTATACCTTTGCCAGAATTAAACATTCTGGAGACAGCCATGAACCGCTTCACCTGGTATAGTGCCCTGATTATTTCATTTGTATTCATCTCCATCATCATCTACAGCCTGCAGATTGTGATTTTCCACAAAGAAATTGATACCTTTTTCTACATGATGCAGGATTTTGCCTTTGTGCCTCTGAATGTTCTATTTGTTACCCTCATACTTGACCGCTTAATGAAAAAACGGGAAAAGATTACTCTCCTCAATAAGCTCAATATGCTTATTGGAGTATTCTTTCATGAAACGGGTAATGGCATGATACAGCATTTCAAGGCATGCACAACTAATTTCAATGAACTTCAGGAAGCCCTCTCAGTCAATGGGCAATGGAAAACTGCTGACTTTCAAAATGCTGCAAATTATTTTAAAAACTTCAAGTTTGAAATCAATCTGACTCCCGAGTACCTGGAAAAGTTGACAGTCTATCTCGCAGGGCGCAAAGAATCCCTTCAGGGTCTTCTGAAAAACCCGACCCTTCTGGAGCATGAAACCTTCACCAACCTGCTCTGGGCCGGCTTTCACCTTGCTGATGAACTTTTTCACCGTCCCAATTTTAGAAAACTTCCTGAAACCGATCTTCTTCATTTGAAAGGTGACCTGATCCGGGTTTATTCTCTCATTATAACCGAATGGCTCCAGTACATGATGCATCTAAAGACTGATTATCCATATCTCTTTTCAGTCGCCATCAGAACCAATCCCTTTAATCCCAATGCTGAGATTACGGTGAAATAAAAGGAACAAGAGGTATAGGTATATTGAAGGCCAGTTTTTCTTTACACGTTACTCTTGTTACTTGCTACTTGCTATTATTACTTATCTGTAACTTTAACAAATTTTAAAATACTTATTGCTAAAATCAGGCATGCTTTCATATTTGATGCAATTCATAGTTTTTAGTAAAAGAAACTTTCAGGAGAAAACATGAAACCTGTAAAAATAAAAGAAAATATCTACTGGGTCGGCGGTATCGACTGGGATCTGAGAAACTTCCACGGCTACCTCACCCAGAGAGGCTCTACATATAATGCCTTTCTTATTATCGATGAAAAGATTACCCTTGTCGATACAGTAAAATATTACCTTGTAGATGAAATGCTTGAACGGATTTCTGATATAGTTGATCCTTCAAAAATTGACTATATCGTATCAAACCATGTAGAAATGGATCACTCAGGGGGCCTGACCAGAATGATGGAAGTTGCTCCCAATGCTAAGATCGTTACTTCGCCCAAGGGAGAGCAGGGTCTTCGGCTGCATTATAAAAAAGACTGGAATTTCCAGGTAATGGACTCAGGAGATACTCTGAATACCGGAAAGCTTTCCCTCTCCTTTATCCTGACACCAATGGTCCACTGGCCTGACAACATGGTGACCTACTGCCCGGAAGAAAAAATTCTCTTTTCGAATGATGCATTCGGCCAGCACATCGCGACTTCAGAACGTTTCGATGATGAATACGCCATTGATATTATTTCAGAAGAAGCAAAAAAGTATTATGCCAATATCGTTCTTCCCTACTCAGTACAGGTACAGAAGGCTCTTGAGGCTGTGGCCGGTATGCCAATTGATATCATCGCACCGAGCCATGGGATCATCTGGCGAAGCCACATTGATCGGATTATCAATGACTACAAGATCTGGTCTTCCAATAAAACTGAAAAAAAAGCACTTATTATTTATGACACCATGTGGAAATCAACCCAGATGGTTGCCCAGGCAATACAAAAAGGCTTCGAAGAAAAGGGTATTTTCACCCGCATGCTGAATCTGCAGAGCAATCACATCTCTGATATTATGACGGAAGTTCTCACGGCAGAATATATCTGCATCGGCTCACCAACCCTCAATAAGAACATGCTGCCTACGGTGGCGGCATTTATTACTTATTTTAAAGGACTCGCTCCGAAAGGAAGAAAAGGCCTCGCCTTCGGTTCATACGGGTGGGCTCCCCACGGGATTAAACAGGTACAGGAAGCCCTTGAGTCATGTCACTTCGAGATGCTCGACCAGGTCAAGGTCAACTATGTTCCAGATAAAACTGAACTGGACGAGATAAGCAAAAAAACAGCAGACCAGGCGTGAGAGTCTGACCTCAAAGCCGGATATTTTTTATATAATAGGCCTGATTTTTTCTTAAGCTTTTGGCGGGGTAATTAATTCTCAAGCTCATGCTCAGATCCATATTCGACCTTGAAAGTATATACTGTAAAAAAATACTGATAAACACAAAAAATTGTACTTTTTCTTTTAAAATTTTATTATATTACTATTTTTGTAGTAATCATAAACTTAGAGTGGATATATTTATGAAAGCATTACAGGCAAAAGAAATTCTTCAGGATCATAACATTAAACCATCCCTTCACCGGTTGAGAATACTCCAGTACCTTCTCGACAACCGAACCCATCCAACGGTTGATATAATTTATAAAGACATTATAGATGAGATCCCCACACTTTCAAAAACTACAATCTACAACACCCTTAAAACTTTTATGGAAAAAAATGTAGTTCTTGCCATTACCATTGAAGACAATGAAGTTCGTTTCGACGCGTACACCCATGACCATGGACACTTCAAGTGTACTTCCTGCGGTTCCCTCTATGATGTTGAGCTGAAGGGAGATAAATTTAAAATTGATACGATTGATGGACACAAAGTCCTGGAAAAACATCTCTACTTCAAAGGAATCTGTAAAAGCTGTTCAGCTCACTAGTGTTGAACAGCTTAAACTTCCTCACCCTGCTTTTTCCAACACCTTAAAAAAGCCCCTTGACCGATTGAAATATATCAGTATAATCTGCAGTATAAATATTAGTATAGTCGAAAAAATTTCTTGACACGACAATACTATTGAAATAATTATAATTTTGCACTCATTACATTCAACAGTTACAAGGGGGAAACAATGCAAAAATATGAATGTACGGTCTGCGGGTATATCTACGATCCGGAAGCAGGTGATCCCGACAATGGCGTTAAACCCGGTACTGCCTTTAAAGATATCCCTGACGAGTGGCTTTGTCCCGTATGTGGTGTTGGCAAGGATTCTTTTGAACCTGCGGATTGACATGTCCCGGGAAGTATGTATAATTAAAACCACCTAACTCAATGTTATAAGGAGACAAAAAATGGATGCTGTTTTGCTTTCACGAATACAGTTTGCCTTTGCTGCGGGTTTCCACTTTCTCTTCCCACCGCTCACGCTGGGTCTTACTTTTATCATTTTTATTCTTGAATCAATTAACTACCGTAAAAAAGATGAAATCCTCGAAAAGGTCAGCAAGTTTCTTGTAAAAATCCTCGCCCTGATCTTTACGATGGGAGTTTCTACCGGCATTGTCCTTGAATTTTCTTTCGGTACAAACTGGTCCCAGTACTCCAGAATGGTAGGAGATATTTTTGGCGCCCCTCTTGCTGCGGAAGGAATTTTTTCCTTTTTCCTTGAATCTGTATTTATCGCCATACTGGTCTTTGGCCGGGAAAAGGTCAGCAGAAAAGTATATCTTCTTTCAGCATTTCTTGTATTTTTTGCTTCCCATCTTTCAGGCTTCTGGATAATTATCGCCAACTCCTGGATGCAGACTCCTGCCGGTTTTAAAATCGAGGGTGGAAGAGCAGTTCTTACCAGTTTCTTTGATGCAGCCTTTAATCCTTCTACCGTAAACAGGTATGTTCATGTTGTTATAGCCGCGTGGATTACCGGCTCACTTTTCGTTGCCGGTATCAGTGCCTGGTACCTGGTAAAAAACAAGTACGAACAATACTTTCAGCCTCTCCTGAAACTTTCACTGGGAATTTTCATCGTGATGGGAATAGTTCAGTTTGCCTCAGGACACATGCACTCCATCCAGGTGGCAAAACTTCAGCCTGAAAAAATGGCCGCCTTCGAAGCCCTCTGGAAAACTCAGAAGGGTGCCCCCATGTCAATTATAGGTATTCCCGATGCGGAAAATGAAGTCACTCACTTTGAAATAGCCGTACCCAAACTTCTCAGCCTGATGATTGATTTTGACCCTGACTCAGAAATCATGGGACTGGATAAAGTTCCCCGGGATGAACGCCCCCCTCTTCTGCTGACTTATTTAAGCTATCACTTCATGGTGGGCCTCGGGACACTCTTTGCCCTTATCGCTGGTCTCGGCATTCTACTCATCATAACCAAAAAACTCTTTGAGGCAAAGCTCTACCTCTGGCTTGTTGTCCTCGCCTCACCACTGCCCCTCCTGGCCAATGAATTCGGCTGGATGGCCGCAGAGGTTGGCCGCCAGCCCTGGGTGGTCTGGAAGGTTCTCAAAACCGCCGACGCGGCATCGGTTGTGGTTCCCGCTGGACAGATACTCTTTACGCTTATCATGTTCGGTATAATCTACCTGCTCCTTTTCCTGGTCTTCATGAAAATCTTTTTAACCATGATAAAAAAAGGCCCGGAAGACGCAGACGTCAGGTATTAAGGGAGGAGATATACATGGAATTTTTAGAAATACTTCAAAATATCTGGTTTATTCTTATTGGTGTTCTACTGGTGGGGTACGCGATTCTCGATGGCTTCGATCTCGGTATCGGTACGCTTTTCCCCATTCTTGCCAGAACAGAGAACGAAAAGAAAGCACTCTTTGATACCATCTGGCCTTTCTGGGACGGCAATGAGGTTTGGCTGCTTACAGGAGGCGGTGCCCTCTTTGCGGCATTTCCCCATGCCTACGCCACGGTTTTCAGCGGCTTTTATCTTGCCCTGATGCTGGTACTCTTTGCCCTGATTTTCAGAGCGGTGTCATTAGAGTTTTATTATTACGATGAAGAACGGCGCGCCCTCTGGGGATGGGCTTTTACAGTAGGAAGTTTTCTTCCCGCCCTCCTCTACGGGGTTGCCCTTGGCAATGTAATTGTCGGCGTACCGCTCAACGGATCGATGGAATTCACCGGTTCATTTTTCACCCTGCTGCGTCCCTTCCCGCTGGCTATCGGTCTTCTTGGTTTTGCGGCAATACTCCTCCAGGGAAGCACCTTTGCCGCCATGAAGAATGAAGGCGCAATCCTCGAACGGGCCCGGGCCCTCACCGTAAAAATCTGGATGTTCTTTTCAGTTCTTTTACTTCTCAATGTTGTATTGACTTTTGTCTATCTCCGTGATGCGTTACCCAAGCCGGGAGCGTGGGTCGCCATGGCAGCTGTTTTCGTTTTAAGCTTTCTGGCACAAAAAGCCGCTACAGAGGGTCAGGACGGCAAAAGCTTTCTTATGGCCTCGCTGAATTTCTGCGGTCTCTGGCTGCTTGCCGGACTGGTTCATTACCCAAACCTCGTTAAAGCGGGCAATGACATCAACATGAGCATTACCATTTACAATGGTTCTTCAACTGAACTGACCCTTAAGGTCATGCTTATCATAGCCCTGATCGGAATGCCCTTTGTTATCGGCTACACCGCCTTTGTCTACCGGGTATTCAGGGGAAAAATCAAACTAAAATAAACTACAGGAGAAATTACAATGACTAAAAAACTCGAAATATACAAATGTGATGTATGTGGGAATATGGTGGAAGTCGTGCATGCCGGCGGCGGGGAACTTGTCTGCTGCGGCCAGGCGATGAAACTTCTTACAGAAAATACAACCGACGCGGCAACTGAAAAGCATGTACCCGTGATTGAAAAAACCGCTGATGGCGTGATTGTAAAGGTAGGGGAAGTTTCCCATCCCATGGAAGATAAACATTTCATTGAATGGATACAGGTAATTCTTCCTGACGGAAAATCAATGCGCCAGTTCCTCGAACCCGGGGCAGCACCGGAAGCGGAGTTCAAGGGAGCTTCCGGGAGCCTTACGGCCCGGGAATACTGTAATCTGCATGGCCTCTGGAAGGCGTAAACTTCCTTATCCATAAAAGAAGACAGTAAGAATTATTATAGTATAGAGGAATTAAATTATGGGCAATGATCAGAAAATAGTACTTGATGCCATGAAGGCATCAGGGCAACCTATGCGTCCCGGCGAAATTGCCGATGCAGCGAAAATGGAAAAAAAGGATGTAGATAAAATCATCAAGACACTCAAGGCTGATGGAAAAATCCATTCTCCAAAACGCTGCTTCTATGAGCCGGTTTAAACAACAATGAATCAACGGATTCACAGCTGAGACCTGCGGGTCTCATCAGTGGGTCTAAAAAAATAATGAGGTTAGAATGAAAAGCGTAAAAGGAACAGAAACTGAAAAAAATCTCCTGGCGTCTTTCGCCGGTGAGTCACAGGCACGAAACAGGTACACCTTCTTTGCATCAAAGGCAAAAAAAGAAGGCTACGAGCAGATAGCTGCATTTTTCTTAGAAACTGCAGATAATGAGAAGGAACATGCAAAACGTTTCTTTAAATTTCTCGAAGGGGGCGACCTTGAAATCCAGGCAACCTTTCCTGCGGGAATAATCGGCACTACGGCGGAAAATCTTAAGGCTGCTGCAATGGGAGAAAACGAAGAGCATACTGTTCTCTATCCTGAAGCAGCAAAGACTGCTGATGAAGAGGGCTTTCCCGAAATTGCCAAGGTTTTCAGACACATTGCCAGTGTTGAAGCACACCATGAAGCGCGGTACCTTGGGCTGCTTAAAAACATCGAAGTGGGCACGGTCTTTAAGAAAGACCAGAAGCTCCAGTGGAAATGCCGAAACTGCGGATATATCGCCGATGCGGCAGAAGCACCGGCTAAATGTCCTGCCTGTGACCATCCCCAGTCATACTTTGAAGTGAATTGCGAAAATTATTAAAGCTTAGAATTATTTTAAGCAGAGAGAGAGGGGGTGTTCCAAAAGGACGCCCCCTTTTTTATATTAAGCTGATTCATTCCAATTTTCAAGGAAGCCCCCGTCAACTTAATACTCTCACCCCGCCTACGACGCCCCTCTCTCATTTAGTTTGGAAAAAAGGAGAGGGTTCATCGACGAAATACTGGTTGCTTTTAGCAGGGAATACAAAGTCCCCCTCCGGGGGATTCAGGGGGGAGGAAGAACTGGTCCCTGTTCAGGATGAAGAATTTACAGAATTTCTTTAAGGGGCTGATATTTTTCCTCGGTTAAATCGAATTCCATGGGCTGCCGACAGCCGGCTTCATCAACAAAATGAGCCTTAAAAGTATCTGAAAGGCGGGCCCCCTTTTTTAATTCGAGATAGCCGTAATCTTGAAGCTGTCTCATATAGGTTCTGATTATTCCGAAGGCCATTTTCTGAATACCCACTTCTCCATGATGTTCATGGTCATAGCGACCCAGGTTTACGTCAGCTATCCGGTAATTTCCCGTGCTTGCGTCAATATTTATCCCCGTCTCAACGCCGTACATCTGCCAGAAATGAACAGTATTGAAAAATTCAAGGCTTCCCCCTACCTCTCCGGAAAGAGGATAAGCCAGATCTGAGAGCTTTTCAAGATCGGGATGCTCGATACTTGAAAAAAGCGGCTGGGCAACATATTTCTTAACCCTTCCCATTTCACGCCAGAAACTTGCCTTGGCAAAATCATGGCCCTTCAGCACGGCCCCGGCAAGTCCCAGGACAAAGTGTACCCCGAAATATTCTTCTACCACATCAGCATCAAGAAAAAGTATGACTACCTTTTGGGGATCAATGCTTCGGGCAGCGGTTTTATTGATATGAAAAAGGATTCTCCGCATATCAGCCCCCTTACCCTTTTCAGATGACATGTCGGGCACGGGAAAATCATTGCAGACCAGCACTTCTGTCCCTTCCCATGCCTCACGGGCCCGTATTTCGGTCCTTTCCGGGGCATCACCGGCTCTCCGGTGGGACAGGTAGATTTTATCAACCAGGTCTCCCGCCTCACGGCGAACCAGGGAAATTTTATCATAGATCAGGTCAGCTTCCCTTTCACCAAAGGTTGAAAAAACGACGAAGAGTTTATTGTTTCCCTTGAGTATTTTAACTTCCTTCAGAGAAAAATCTTTTGCCTTGAGAATATTTACAGCAGTCATAGTCGACTCCACAATGTTTATGATAGGTACCTTTCAACATATGCTTTTTTCCCGGTATCTTCAAACTATTTTTAGTCCGTTACCCTGCATTTGCTGTTTTTGTGGCTTAAAAATATTTTTTATCGTTGATAAATTTGTCTGTCTGCGGTATGTGTTTTCTTTAGACTATTGACACACATCAAGGCTTGATAAAGAGCCATACACAGATATTATTGTAACAGGAGAATTACCATGAATAAACGTCTAATCTGGATAATGGTGGCCTTTTTTATTGTCTACTTTACCCTCGGCAGTACCGCCACTTTTTATACTGACTATGAATGGTTCAACATAAACAAGGGACTCGATATTTTCTGGGTACTCTTTATGACCAAGTTTAATGTAAGTATTATTTTCGGGTTTATTTTTGTCACCCTCTTTGCACTGAACTTTTTACTCATCAGGGTTCTTGGCGGCAAGGGACGAATATTTACAACCAATATTCTCGACAGGCTGCAGCTGCCGGTTCTTGGATCTCCACGCCGGGCCCTCTTCATCATTCTGGCCCTTGGTGTTATTGTAACCGGAATTATCATGGGTTCTGCCGCTTCAGCATACTGGAAAGAGTATCTGATGTACGCCAATGGTGTTCCCTTTGACGGGTTTCCGAAAGATCCGATTTTCGGTTTGGATATCAGCTTCTTTATATTTTCACTTCCTTTCTATAAATTTCTCTATCACTGGCTCATGTCGGCACTCTTTATTGTCACCATTTTTTCAATAATTTTTCATTTTCTCAATGGCGGTATTTTCTTTGGAAATACACGAATCGAGCTTTCTCTCTTCTCCCGGGCTCATATTTCCATACTTCTGGGATTCCTGGTCATTCTTTTCGGTTTCAGTTACCGCCTTGAGGCCTATGACCTGCTCTTTTCAAAAATAGGTAAATTTTACGGTGCCGGATATACAGCGGTAAACGCCAACCTTCTGGCATATAATGTGGCAATGGCACTCTCTTTTATTGCGGCGGGACTGCTTTTCTTTAATGTATTTAAAAGAAGTTTTAAGCTTCCTCTCATCGTAATGGCGGCCCTGATTCCTGCGTATATCCTCATCGGGACAGTATACCCTTCACTGCAGCAGCGTTTTGTTGTTGATCCCAATGAACTTGAAAAAGAGAAACCTTTTATTTCTCATAACATCAAATTTACCCGTCTCGGTTATGACATCGACCGGGTAAAGGAAATCCCCTTTGCCAATAAGAAAAACCTTACCTACAAGGATATTCGAAAAAACAAGAATACTATTGAAAATATCCGTCTCTGGGACTGGCGGCCCCTGAAACAGACCTATAAGCAGCTTCAGGAACTGAAGCCCTACTATTTCTTCAATGATATAGACGTTGACCGGTACATTCTGGAAAAACGAAAAATAGCGGTTAACCTTTCAGCGCGGGAACTTTCGATTGACCGGCTGCCGGGGAACAGCAAAACCTGGCAGAATTCCCATCTCATTTATACCCATGGCTACGGGGCTGTATTAAGCCGTGTTGACAAGGTAACTACCGAGGGACAGCCGGAGATGCTGATCTATGATATCCCCCCGAAAAAAGACATTCCGATAGATCTTGACCGCCCGGAAATTTACTACGGTGAACATAAAAATGAATATGTTATAACCGGAACAGACATCAAGCCGGGAGAATTCGATTACCCTTCAGGTGATGACAATAAGTATACGACCTATGCCGGCAAGGGCGGAACAGTGATCAATAGTTTTTTCAAGCGTCTCCTCTTTGCGATTTCTTTCAAAGACATCAACCTTCTTATATCAGACAGTATCAGCAATAAAAGCCGGATACTCTACAAGCGTAATGTTTCAACAATGGTCTCTACCCTGACCCCCTTTCTTGACATTGACGATGATCCCTACCTGGTCATTTCAGAAGGAAGACTATTCTGGGTTATCGACGCCTTTACAACCTCAAAGCAGTTTCCCTATTCTACACCCTACCGTGCTGGCAGCCGGGGCGCGTATAAATTCAACTACGTAAGAAACAGTGTCAAGATCACCATTGATGCCTACGATGGTACAATAAACTACTACATGGCCGATACAAAAGATCCCATCATTAAGGCTTATGACAAAATGTTTCCCGGGTTTTTCAAGAAACTTGAAACCATGCCGAAAGACCTGCAGACCCACATACGCTATCCAAATGCTCTCTTTCAGGTTCAGTCAAAGATGCTCCTTGATTATCATATGACTGATCCGAATGTCTTTTACAATAAAGAAGACGCATGGCATTTTCCAAAACAGATATATGAAAGCCGGGAAGAATACGTGAGAAGCTACTACCTGGTCACCAATCTTCCTGACGAAAAACAGGACGAATTTATTCTCATAATGCCCTTTACACCCTACAAGAAAAACAACATGATTTCCTTTCTGGTAGCGAAGTGCGATATGCCTAATTATGGTGAGCTGAAACTCTACACACTCCCAAAAGAGAAGCTGAGTTACGGTCCCCTGCAGATTGAGGCCCGTATTGACCAGGATCCGGAAATTTCAAAACAGCTGACCCTCTGGAGCCAGAAGGGCTCGAGCGTTATCCGCGGCAATATGCTGGCAATCCCCATTGAAGAATCAATCCTCTACATTGAGCCCCTCTACCTCAAGGCTGAATCGAGTGAAATGCCTGAGCTGAAACGGGTCATCGTTTCATTTGCAGATAAGATTATCATGGAGAAAGACCTCGCCTCGGCGATAGAAAAAATCTTTTATAAGGGCGCCTATACCATGAGCTCTGAGGAAAATCAGGCAGGGACCTACTCTGAACGCTTAAAAGACCTCGCCGGCAAGGCGCTGCGCCATTATGACCGTGCAGAACAGTCCCTGAAATCCGGTAACTGGAAACAGTATGGCGAAGAACTTAAACAGCTGAAAGAGCTTCTTACGATTATGAAGACCATGCAACAATGAAACTGAAACGCTCCTACGGCATACTGCTGCATATAACCAGCCTCCCGGGGCCTTCCGGTATGGGAACCCTGGGAGAAGAGGCGTACCGCTTCGCAGATTTTCTCGAAGAATCCGCTGCCTCGTACTGGCAGATTCTTCCCCTCGGGCCTGTCTCCATGGTGCATGCCTGTTCGCCCTATACATCGAATTCCACCTTCGCGGGGAACATCAACCTTATCAGCATTGATGAGCTTTCTAAAAAATCGTGGTTCAGGGGGAAGTTAAGGCAGGAAACTGCAACTGATAATAACAATGTAGCCTTTGAAAAAATTCTACCGAAAAGACTTCCGGTATTAAGAAAAGCCGCGAACAATTTTTTCGAAGGAGCATCAGAACCTGAAACTCTTGCCTTTGAAAAATTCTGTATAGAAGAATCCTACTGGCTCGATGATTACGCCCTTTTCACGGTCCTGGCGGAAAAGCACAACACCGATGACTGGCAGAAATGGCCGGCCCTCCTGGCAGAAAGATCACCCGGGGCTCTTGAAGATGCGACAGGGATTCATAGCGAAGAAATACGCTTTCAAAAATTTCTCCAGTATACTTTTTTCGATCAATGGAAAAAACTTAAAAGCTACTGCAATAGTAAAGGCATAGAAATAATCGGAGACATCCCGGTCTATGTCTCCCTTGAAGGGTTGATTCCCTCAGCCTCCATATCGTCAAGGACGGTCATAATTTTGGAAGTGA
>CAZPEK010000069.1:0-11697 GCA_964585555.1 uncultured Leptospirales bacterium
CTGGTAATAATCATTGTAATGTTCTGTGTACAGATCACGTCGTTTTTTATCAACTTGCACGCTCAGACAACCTGTCTAATGATAACGTTCCATTTTTCAATAAACCGTCACAAAATTTTTAATATTTTTGTGTAAAATAAACAATGCCGGTTTAGTGCCTTTTGTCAATAGTTTAAATGGACAGTGCAGAATGGGCCGGCGGGAATCAGCGCAGATTACCAGAGCCCCGGCCTCACCATAAAAACCCTTTGCCCCACGAAACTTTTTATGATACACTCATACCCGGCTCAGAGCCCCGGGAAAAGGAAGAATACGGGCTGCAAAAGCCCTGACTTCCCTCTCAGTGGTGCCCTGAAGCCTGATCTTGTCAACAGGCCGAAAAGTATATGCATGAACTCTTTCTCTTTGGAGACAACGGCGACCTGAAGGATACGGTTGACTTCCTTCTCACAAAACTCCCCCTGAAGGTGGCGGCGTACCTGCAGGATACCTGTGTCGTGGTGGTGATAAATGACGGGCTGAACGGTTTTTATGTTCCTGAAGATCTGATACGGGGAAAGTCAATAATTGTTATGAATTATCGTATTTATAAGAAGAGCTACGATACTTTTGTGAAGACCTTTTTCCATGAGGCGGCCCATCACTGGCTGAAGCATAATGTACTCTTCGGCAAAGACCAGTGTACTGAAGAGAAACAGGAGGCTGAGGCTGACCGGTTGACCAGGCAGTGGATTAAGGATGCAGGTAAGTGAAAGGTACAAGTTTCAAGGAACAAGGTACAAGTATCCTTTAGAGAGAGAGCAGGCTTGTACCTTGAAACTTTCAACTTTTAATAAATTGTTAGATATCTCATTAATTTTGTTGACGATGGTGAGGGTTTCTTTGTATATTGTAATTGGTCGGGCCAATGGACCATTGAGCCAATAACTGGAGAAAAGACTACATGACAAAGGCGCTGAAATCTCTCAACCCCGTGAGCCGCAGCAGGCTCCATGAAGAAATTGTCGGGCAGATTCAGAAAAAGATTATTTCCGGTGAGCTTCCGGTTGGAGACCGTCTTCCCGCGGAGCGGGAACTGGCGGCAACTTTTGATGTGAACCGTTCCACGGTACGTGAGGCGATTAAGAAACTTGAATTTCTTGGCCTTGTTGAGATCCGTCACGGTGACGGCATCTATGTTAAAAATTATCTCGAAAGTGGTAATCTTGAACTGCTTAAGACTCTTCTCTACATGGATGAGGCGGTCGATGTGGGCATTCTTTCCAACCTTCTTGAAATGCGCCGTATCCTGGCCCCCCTGATGGCGGCCCTGGCGGCGGAGTACTGCACTGAAGCGCACTGCGAAGAACTTGAAGCAGTCATTGAAGATACCAGAATGCCGATGCTGGAAAAAGACCTGAAGGTCCATCACCTTATCGCCCGGGCATGCAATAATCTTCTCTATATTTTTATACTTAATTTTTTCAACCAGGCTTTCAGGGACTACGGGTACCTTTATTTCGAGGATGAAAAAAATGTTAAGGTCTCCGGTGATTTTCACCGGAATATGCTCAATGCCATGAAAAAGAAAGATTCAAAGAAGGCCAAAAAAATAATGGATGAGGTCATGCTTTACAGTGAAAAGATGACTTTTCAAAAGTACCGGGAAATTGCCGGATTTACAGAGAAGTAGAGAGATACGATGAAACTGAAACGATTTATTGAAACCTATGATAATTCTGAATTTGATCTTCTTGTGGTGGGCGGGGGTATTACCGGAGCGGCAGTCGCCTATGATGCCGCAAGCCGCGGCCTGTCTGTTGCCCTGGTGGAAAAATCTGACTTTGGCAGTGGCACTTCTGCAGTAAGTTCAAAGCTGATTCACGGGGGGCTCCGGTATCTTGTCACCATGGAATTCGGCCTGGTGCGGGAATCTCTCCGGGAGCGGCGTATTCTTGAAAACATCGCCCCGAACTTTGTTTATCCTGTCCCGATTATGATTACCACAAACAGGATTAAACTGACTAACTCAAAGTGGGTCATTAAGCTTGGCATGATGATCTATGATATTTTTTCCTTTGATAAGGGATTTACCCGCGACAAGAGCAAGCGTATTCCCTGCCATCGGTCAATCAGCGCAGAGAAGGTTCTTGAAGCTGAACCGAATGTCAAGCGTGAAGGGCTCACCGGCGCATCAGTCTATTATGACTGCGCCAGTATTAATCCCGAAAGACTGACCCTTGCCTTTGTCAAGTCTGCGGTAAAGCATGGGGCACAGGTTGCCAACTATGCAAAGGTAGAAGATTTTTTGACGGAAGATAAGGGCGATTACCGTCAGGTGCAGGGTGCCCGGGTGAGGGATCTTTTTTCCGGCACAGAGCATGATATCAAGGCAAAGCTGACGATAAACTGCGGCGGACCCTGGGCTGACATGATTCTCGGACTTGCGACAGAAGAAGCTGATGCGGCACCCCTGCGGCGTTCCGAGGGAATACATTTCATTACAAAGAAGCTGGTTAATAAATATATCACCGGTTCCATGACCCCTGAGGGAAGACACTTCTTCGTTATCCCCTGGCGGAATCATTCACTTATCGGCACGACTGATAAAGAATATATCGGCAATCCCGATGATTACAAGGTCACGCGGGAAAGCATTGAAGAGCTTCTGGCTGAAGTGAACAACAGTTTCGGCAATGATACAAAGATCAGTTATGAGGATATACTTTATACCTACGGGGGCTTGCGGCCCCTGGTTGAAGACCAGACCGAAGAGGTCTACGAGTCATCCCGTAAGTATGAGATCTATGACAACCGGCAGGACGGCCTTGAGGGACTCATCACGGTTGAGGGGGGGAAGTACACCACAAGCCGCAACCTGGCTGAACATGCGATGAAAACAATCGTGAAAAAGCTGAAGATGAAGCTGAAAAAGACCGCCACTCATAAAGATTTTCTCGCGGGGAGCGAGATTCCTGACATGGAAGGATGGGTCGCCGACATGAAGCAGAAATACAGCAGCTTTCCTGAAACAACCGTTGATTACCTGGCGCGTATTTATGGCACAGAACTTGATGTGCTTATGGCCATTGCGGCTGAAAAGAAAGAATGGGCACAACCCCTCAATGAAGACGGCGAGATGCCTGCCCAGGTCATCTACGGAATACGCAATGAAATGGCAATGACCCTGAAGGATATTCTTTTCCGAAGAACCGGTCTCGGGACCCTCGGTCATCCGGGAGAAGATGAGCTGAAGAAAATTGCAGAAACCGCGGCAGCGGAATTGAAATGGAACAGGGAGCGGTACGAGGCTGAATATGCTGAGGCATTGAAGAGCCTGAAGATTCCCGAATAATTTAATCTCCGGGCGGGGGCTCCGGACAGGGCCCTGACCCGATTTTACATAAAATGAAGAAAGATAACTACTGGAGGATAACATGACAGACAAGAAAGTATTTGAACCGGCATGGTCAGAAGAAGCCCCTGTTGAGGGGTCGTATCGATCGATTTTTAAATGGGGAGATCCACTCGGCTTTAAGCATCCCAATCCGAAACTCTATAAAGAAATGAAGGAAGTTTTTGGTCTCACTGATGATGACTTTCGAACCATGGAATCAACGGGCAATGAGCCGGTTACATTAAATAAACCGGTAAAGGTTCATAAAACACAAATTGCCAAACTGGCAAAGATAGTGGGTGAAGAAAATATCTCAACCGACAGTTACGACCGGGTCAAGTTCGCCACCGGCAAAACCATTGAAGAGGCAATGAAGCTTCGAAATGGGAAAATAGATAAAGCGGCAGACCTGGTGGTTCATCCACGGGGAACCAAAGATGTACAGGCTATAATTAAATACTGCAACCAGCAGAAACTTCCCGTGTATGTATACGGCGGCGGCTCTTCAGTTAATTTCGGGTACCGTCCCGCAAAGGGAGGGGTTACCCTGGTGCTCAATACTCACATGAATAAAATCATTGAGATGAATGAACTAAACCAGACCGTGCGGGTGCAATCGGGCATGATGGGCCCGGCTTTCGAAGAGGCCCTCAATAATGCACCGGCCCTCTATGATACAAAATATGGTTATACCTGCGGTCACTTCCCCCAATCCTTTGAATACTCTTCAGTAGGCGGGTGGATAGTGACCCTCGGATCAGGACAGCAGTCTTCATACTACGGCGATGCTTATGATCTTTGTCTCAGCATGGAAATTGTTACCCCGAAGGGAACCATCAAGACCCTTGATTTTCCCGGCACGGCAACCGGGCCGAGAGTTACCGATATCATGAAAGGAATGGAAGGAACCTTCGGCGTGGTAACCGAAGTGACCTGGAAACTTTTTCGTCATATGCCGGAGAACCGGCAGCACTTCGGTTTTATCTTCCCTTCATGGGAAGCCGCGGTTAACGCGAGCCGTGAGATCAGCCAGTCTGAATTCGGCATGCCCGCGGTTTTCAGGATTTCAGACCAGGAAGAGACCCATATCGGCCTGAAGCTCTATGGTATTGATGGAACGATTCTTGACAAGCTGATGCAGATGAGGGGCTTTAAGCCCATGCAGCGTTGTCTTTTTCTCGGATCATCTGACGGGGAAAAGAACTTTACCCGTAATGTAAAAAAACAGGTAAAGAAGATCTGCAAAAAGCACGGCGCCATGTATCTTACCGGCTATGCAACAAAGAAATGGGAGCCCGGCCGCTTTAAGGATCCCTACCTGAGAGAAGATTTGCAGGATTACGGGGTGCTTATCGATACCCTTGAGACAGGCGTCAAGTGGGATAATCTTCATGAGGTTCACCAGAAGACCCGTGAATTTGTTAAAAGCAGACCGGGGACGATCTGTATGACCCACTGCTCACATGTCTATCCCCAGGGAACCAATCTTTACTTTATTTATATAATGAAAAGCAATGACATTAAGGAATACATTAAGTTTCAGGATGGAGTTTTAGACTCCGTATGCAAAAGCGGCGGAACACTGAGCCACCATCACGGGGTTGGCAGAATGATAGCCCCCTGGATGGAAGAGCATCTTGGCAAAGACCAGATGGATGTGCTTCGCGCCCTGAAAAAATATTTTGATCCTAATAATATTATGAATCCAGGTGGCCAGATGGGCCTTGACCTTAAGGGAAAGGACTGGAGAAAGATATAATAGGAGAGTGTTTGTCCCGGGCGGGGGATCCGCCCGGGCACTTTTTTCAACCGGATTTTGAGGAAACCAATGCAAACTAAAAAGTATAAAAAAATAAGAAAGGCCCTCGATAAAAAAGGGTTTAAACATATTGAAGCAGCTGAATGGAGGAAATCAATTCGTCTAACGGGCAGCGTTAAAGAATGGGACGATAAAATTGAAGCCGGATGTACCGCAGCCAACAAGGGATACAAGGGTGTGGTAAATGATATCGAAGTTGAAGGCATTACCCCTGAAACGATGTCTATCCCGGATTATTCTGACAAGTATCTTGAAAATAAACATTTTGACGTGATAGTAATCGGGGGAGGAATTACCGGTGCGGCAATCGCCCGTGAACTTTCCCGCTATGATTTATCCCTGGCTCTTTTTGAAAAGGAAGAAGACCTGGCCCGTCATGCCTCGGGGCGTAATGACGGCATGATTCATGACGGCTTTGCTGCAAAGCCGGGAACAAAAAAAGCAGAATACAATGTACGGGGAAACCGGGCCTATACAAAAGTAACTGAAGAGCTTGATGTCGAATTTTCCCGACCCGGTTCCATGGTGCTTTTTTCAAATCCCTTCTCAAAGCTTTTACTTCCCTTTATGAAATCGCGGGCAAAGAAGAACAATGTTGACGGATATAAATACCTGAGCCGAAGGGCAGTGGCTGCACGTGAGCCGAACCTGACGCATAAACAGTACGGGGCCTTTTTACTTCCTTCTGCCGGAGTCCTTTCGCCTTATAAAATGGTAATCGCCTATGCTGAAAACGCGGCGGGAAACGGGGCGGAAATCTGCTTTAACACAGCAGTCACGGGTTTTGATCTGGAAGGAAGTCATATCGCCCGTGTCAAGACCAACCGGGGAACATGCAGCGCCGGGGTGGTAATAAACGCCGCGGGCATCTGGGCTGACAGGATTGCTGAATATGCGGACGACCGGTTCTTTTCGCTTCACGGAAGAAAGGGGACTGACGCGATCCTTGATCTGAAAACCGGGCGGCACCAGAAGACCATTGCCGCCATGCCGCCCCTGGTGAGCCAGAAGAGCTCAAAGACCAAGGGCGGGGGCCTGATCATGACCCCGGAAGGAAATATCCTCGTGGGGCCCACGGCACAGGAAGTCCCGGAGCGTGAAGATTACAGCACCCACGCTGAAGATATAGAAGAACTGCAGCATCATCTTGATCTGAATACAAAGCTTAACCGTTCCCAGGTAATTACGTATTTTGCGGGTATTCGGGCCTGTAATTATGAAGAGGACTTTATCATTGAAGCCTCTGAAGAGGTGGATAATCTGGTCTACGCTGCGGCAATCCAGTCACCGGGCCTTGCCTCAGCCCCGGCTATTGCCGAAGACATTACGGCAATGACTATTGAGATTCTCGAAAAAGAAAAACCTGTTGGTAAAAATAAAACTTTTAATCCCTTCCGTACCGCGCCGCCTCAGCTGAAAAGCATGTCCCTTGAAAAGCGGGCTGCCCTGGTCCAGAAAAATCCCGCCTACGGTCGCATTGTCTGCCGTTGCGAGGAGATTTCTGAAGGTGAAATTCGCGACGCCCTCAGGTCGCCCCTCTCTGTAACGACCATTGACGGCATTAAGCGCCGGGCGCGGGTTGGCGCGGGCCGCTGTAACGGCGGTTTCTGTACCCCCCGGGTTTTAGAGATTATGGCGGAAGAACTTGCCTGTCCTGTCGAAGAGCTGACAAAAAAAGGTAAGGGGTCGGAAGTTTTCTTCGGCCCTACCAAGGGAACGGTCGACTATTCAGGGAAAAAGCTGAAAACCATGAAAGAAGAAGAGGCGGTACAGTGATGCTTGAAACAAAAGAATATGATGTAATTGTAATCGGCGGGGGGCCCGCGGGTCTCGCCTCGGCTGTTTCCGCCCATGACGCGGGTGCAAAGGTCTGTGTCATTGAACGGGAAGAGCGTCCCGGAGGAATCTTAAAGCAGTGTATCCACGACGGCTTTGGCCTTGTCCGCTTCAAGGAAAAACTGACGGGTCCCGAATATGCCTACCGCTATGTTGAAATGGCCCGGGAACGGAAGATTCCCATTTACCTGAATTCATTTTTAACTGAGATAAAGCGTGACGATCATGGATTTAATCTTTCCCTGGTCAATAATAAAGAAGGGGCCTTTTACTCGAAGGCCCCCGCAGTGGTTATGGCCATGGGCTGCAGGGAGCGTACCGCGCGGCAGGTTTTTATTCACGGTGATCGCCCCGCCGGGGTCATGAGTGCCGGGCTTGCCCAGTACTTCATTAATATCCAGGGTCCTATGCCAACGAACAAACGTGTGATGCTCGGTTCCGGTGACATCGGGCTGATTATGGCGCGGCGCATAACCTTAGAGGGGGGGGAAGTAGAAGGGGTCTATGAGATTCTCCCTGAGCCTTCAGGCCTGACGAGAAACATTGTCCAGTGCCTTAATGATTATGATATCCCCCTGCACCTCTCGACCACGGTAACCGAGGTCCATGGAAAAAAGCGGGTCGAAGGTGTAACGGTGCAGCAGGTTGAAAACTTCAAGCCGATACCGGGAACCGAGCGGTATATCGAATGCGATTCATTGATTCTCTCAGTGGGGCTTATTCCGGAAAATGATATCCTCGATCCCCTGGATGTGGAAGTTGACAGCAAAACAAAGGGGCCGAAGGTTGATCATAATATGATGACCATGCAGGAGGGAATCTTTTCCTGCGGCAACGCACTTCATGTCAATGACCTGGTTGATTTTGTCTCTGAAAGCGGAGATCTCGCGGGACGCAAGGCAGCAGAATTTGCCACGGGAAGAGCCGGAGCGAGAACACTCCTGCCGGTGAACCAGCAAGGAAGTGTGATGTACGCGGTACCCCAGTATGTTGACCGGGCCCATAATGGTGAAGCGGTTATATTTTTCAGGAGTGACCATACCTTCAATGATGCCCGGCTCTCTGTTCGTGCCGGCGGGATTGAACTGAAAAAGAAAAAGTATCGAATCGTTAAGCCCCCTGAAATGGAACGGATTACCATTGATCTTTCGCAGATTCCCGAAGGCGCCAAAGAAATTACCGTTGAGCTCACTGAAGGAGGAACAGAATGAACCAGATGACAGAGCAAAAAAAGATTTATGTGACCTGTATCTCCTGTCCCCTCGGTTGTACCGTAGAGGTGACCCGAAAAGGGGATGAACTTGAGCTGGTGGGCAACCGCTGTAAAAAGGGCGAGGAATATGTCCGCCAGGAACTGACTAACCCGATGCGGAGCATTACCACGACGGTGCGAACTTCCTTTCATGACTTTCCCCGTCTTTCGGTAAAGACTGACGGTGAAATTCCTTTGAAGGATATTTACCTGTTCATGGAAGAGATAAATACTGTTGAGGTGTCTAAACGCCTTAAGCCGGGATCGGTAGTAAAGGCTCATTTAAGAGGAAGTGAAGTGAACCTGGTTGCAACCTGCGACATGTCGGTTGTAGAATAAATAGCACAGAATGCTTTGATTATTAAAAAAGCGGTGATGAAAATCGCCGTTTTTTTTTATAGGTCCCTGGCATGATCGGCACATAATGTCATATTGTAGTATTTCAGTGCCATGGGCCAACTCGTTCAAACCATTTTATGTCTCACCGGCTGGTTGAATTCGCTTACTGTAAACTTTGTTAAAATTTTCAAAAATAAAAAAATCCTTGCATGTCCAGTGCTATTTGTCAATATTTTGACAATCGGTTCTGTGTGCCGGTTGGTCGTAGTGATGAGGAAGTTGCTCTCTATCAACAAAATAAGCCAAATAAACAAAAATGGGAGGCGCATATGTCTAGTATTGATTTTTTTAATTTACCATGGAAGGACAAGTGGGAATGGGAAAGTCTGGAATTACCAACTGTAACCAAAAAATTTGTCGAGAATTCACAAATCTATTCTCAAAAGAATCTTCAGGTTTTTAATGCAGCGCTTTACAACGGCGACAGCAACGGGGAAATGACATGGGGAGATGTATATGCACGGGTGGAAAATTATGCCTGCGGCTTGATGAGCATCGGACTGGAAAAGCAGGATTTAGTGTCTCTCATGTCCGCGAGTAGTCCATACTGGACTCAAGCAGATTTGGCACTGGCCTGTGCTAATGGAGTCAGTGTAACAATATACCCGACACTTTCTTTCAAAGAAGCGTCTTATATTGTCAATGATTCCGGTTCAAAATTTATATTTCTCAGAGGTGATCATATTCTGGATATGATGGTTGCCGGTTTTGATGAAATGCCCAAACTTGAAAAAATTATCGTTATGGATCGAGAATATAAAAGTAACGATGATAGAGTAATCAGCATGGGCGATTTGGAAAACAGTGGTATTGAATGGAAAAAAGACAGTAAAAATTATGAAGCCTATATCGCCAGAAGAGACGGAGTTGCTCTTGATGACATCTACACCATACTTTATACTTCAGGTACAACTGGTCAGGGTAAAGGTGTCGTTCTCACTCACCACAACTGTGCCGCAAGAATGTACGGAGTAAATGAATTTTTTAATTACTGTGGAATGGGCTTTAAGACAGAATACACGACACTCTGCTTTCTGCCTCTTGCACATATATTCGACAGAGGTTCATGTCAGGGTGCTGCACTTTACAATGGTTGTACTATTGCCTATGCAGATTCTCCGGGCACACTTCTCGACGATTTACAGAAATACAATCCTCACTGGATTAACTGTGTGCCGCGTCTTTATGAGAAAATTTACATTCAGCTTCAGCAGAAGATGGGTGAAAGCGGCCTTAAGAGAAAACTTTTTGACTGGGCTCTCAAAGTTGGTGAGGAAGTTTTCATGCAGAGATATGATCCTGAAACTGACACATATAATATGGGACATGACTTTGATATAACAGGGAATCTGCCGCTTGGATTAAAGTTAAAATTTAAAATTGCTGATAAACTTTTTTCAAAGGTTAGAGCTATTTTTGGGAAGAACTTTAAACATTCATTCTCTGCAAGTGCATCAATATCACCAGACCTTCTTAAATTTTTCTACATCATTGGAATACGGGTAAGTGAAGGATATGGTTCTACAGAGAGTTATAACGCCTGTACAAATATGCCTCTCAAAGCCTGCAGGCCGGGATCTGTCGGTCTTGAGTCAAATGGCAGTAGAACCCGTGTATCGGATATCGGGGAGCTTGAAATCAGCGGAGCCGGTATTTTCAAAAGATACTGGAACAAGCCGGAGGAGACTGCTGAATCATTCACTGAAGATGGATGGTTTAAGACAGGGGACAAGGTTGAGGTTGATAAGTTCGGTTACTATAAAATAGTCGATCGAATAAAAGCGATTATCTGCCTGTCAAGCGGCAAAAATATAGCTCCTGCAAAAATAGAATCATTTTTTGCTACCAGTCCTTATGTTGAACAAATTTTTACAATTGGTGATGAGCGTGCTGTCATCTCAACACTTCTTGTTCCAAACTTGACTTACTTTAAAGACAAGTTTGATAAAGAAGGGATCGAGTATGATAAGAGCCAGGTTGAAATAGACAACTCTGCTGGTGCTCCAATTGTTGTTAAGGTTGGTGATGATTTTATAGAAAAGGGAAACATCAAAGAGCTTATCGCCGAAGAGGTTGCAAAAGCGAATAAAGAACTTGAAGGTTTTGAGCAGATCAAACAGTATACTGTTCTTACAGAGAGGTTTACCGAGCAGAATGGTATGCTGACTCCTACTCAGAAAACAAAGAAAAAAGTAATTCTTGATACATATTCTTCTGAAATAGATAAAATGTATTCACAGAAATAATTAAATTATCACGGCTTTGGCCTGAAGATTAAAAATACGTAATAAAAAAACCCTTCTTGATTTAAGAGGGGTTTTTTTATTACGATAAAAAATTTTACAAACAATCAAATATCAAAACATCAGGAAGATTTACCCGCATATCAGCCCAGTCATCATAACGGGAGAGGGCTTCAACAATTACCATAAGCGGCTCCGGCCATATCTCCGGAAGAGTTATTTCTTCCTCGCCGGTACCGGCAAAGGCGAGCTTCTCAACCGGTGGAGAGAATTCAGCATGAATATCACTTCTGTTGCCCCGGGGATCTACCCGGTACCATCCGAAATTTTCAAGATAGATGGCATTCAGTCCATGGAGGCACCAGGTCCCTGGCTGGTCACTCAGTTGCAGGCGCTGATAACAAAGGCCCGCTGGAATCCCATTGGCCCGAAGAAGGGCCGCCAGAAGATGGCTTTTTGCATAGCAGTAGCCGGTGTGGTGTTCCAGTACCTCTGAGGCCCGGAGCGTTACCGGGTTGCGCTGATGGTCACTGCTGTGAAGGATTTCATCACGGACAAAGGTGAAGCAGATTTCTGCAATTTTATTTTTTTCTTCTATACCTTTGGAGAGAGAAGCAGCTTTTTCTTTTATCAGTTTGTTTTTCCAGTCAATAATATCAGTTGATTTAAGATATTTTTCCATCATGGTCTGTATTATTTTTTGTACTCAAAGGTTTCAACAAGCCTCTGAAGCCCCTCTGCCATGCCGGCGATTTCCTCTGTACTGGCTGCC
>CAZPEK010000070.1:0-846 GCA_964585555.1 uncultured Leptospirales bacterium
TCTGTTAAAACGTGTACGCTTCACTCGTTTTCGAAATAGCAAATTGACTAATTTTTAGTAATATATATAAAAAAAAATATTTTTGGTAATGATATAGTAATCTATTTTCAAATGTCAAGATATATTTTTCTGATTTCTGCAATATTCCAGAGAATTTTTAAATAACATCCTTATTGTTATCGGACATAATGAGTGATTTATTTACTCATTATGTCCTCAGCTTTATCAGGAACTGAAGTATTTAAAAGTGAAGTTATTAACAATAAAAACATCACCTTCCTGAATAAATCCATCGGCATCTCTGTTTTTAAATTCAACCACATTGCTTTCACCGGGAACCAGTTCAAGAGCAACTTCTTTGTCAGGCCCCCACACTGCCTTAATAATAAAAGGACTGTGAGATTCAAGATCGGTTATATTCAGATGGCAAGTCAGCTTGTTTCCTATCATTACTTCCTTTGCCATATGCCTTGTCAGATCAAAATTTTCTATAAAGGGATTGAGCACCTCATTGTTCCAGTATTCAAGTCTCCCTGTTACCTTGAGGGCCTTCTGTTTTTTAACAAACAGCAGGATAAGAATTATTGCAATAAAGATCAATATACCAAGGATAAGAGGTACCCAGAAACCTTCGTTCATTCTTTCATGATCTTTAACTTCCTTGATACCGAGTTCTGGATCAGTACCGGCATCAATGATGGCTGATTTCTTACTAACCTTCTGAAGCTGTTGTCTTAATTTTTCCTTTTCAGCGGAAAGTTTTTTGTTTTTTTTCAATACACTCAGGTCAACAAAATATATCCACCAGTTGTCTTTTCCCTGGTGCTTATCGGCAATGTCCTTCAT
>CAZPEK010000070.1:856-11618 GCA_964585555.1 uncultured Leptospirales bacterium
CTCGACGGGCCGGGGAAGGATCATCTATTCCATCAGTCATTACAACTATCTGAATCTGACGGCCTTCTTCGCTCCGTTCAAGTTCATCTGCCTTATCAAAGACCTTTTCAATCATCCCGAAGGTATTGGTCCACTTCCCCCCTGCAGGTGTGATGGAAATATATTTTTTAAGTATATCTTTATCATTTTCATCATCAACCAGAACAGTAGGATAAAATTTCACACCCTCGTCAAAGGTCACAAAGGTTACCCTGTCTCCATCCTCGAGCTGATCAATGTAACGACTGATACTTCCCTTAACCTGATCCATGATATTTTTGCCGCCATATCCGACCATGCTGAGAGATGTATCAAGAACGAGCAGTACATCCTTTCGAGAGGCACCAAATGCCTGAAAGGTAGAAAACATAAAGAGCAAACAGAATGTCAGAATAATTCCTTTTCTATTCATAACAGCAATTCTCTCCTTTGAAATAATAAAGGTTTCCGGGAACTGTACATAATTTCTCTTAAAAAATTAATGATTATAGATTGAGTTTTATATATAAAAAAATAACTGTCAAGACAATTAATTATGACGTGCAGATATCTCGCAACATCTTGTCGTCCCACCCGGGCCGGTTTTTAATTACTCCCCCGATAGAGAGGGGAATTTATTTTCCCTCTCTATTAATACTCGTTATAAGAACGGTCTGTCTTTACATACTTTCTAAAATCGAGACTGCTGTCTCTTTCCGCCTCAAGATATTCATTCAAGAGAATAAAGAAATACACCATCGTATCTTCACTGGTTTCGAGACTTACATATGTCTTCTTATGCCAGTCGCGGATAACGAGGCCCTTGTCAAGAATCACAAGAATCTCAAACTTGAGTCTCTCATCTACATTGTTGTTCATATAGCCGTTGAGAATATCATTTTTCAGATCCAGCATTGAGTAATCCCCTGCCCCGGCAATAATAAAGGAAGGAATATTAAAGCTTTCATCTTCTTCCCCTTCTGTTGAAAGCCTGTTTATTTTTTTTACCGCGGCAACCCGGTTGAGGGCATCCTGAAGGGTCTTTTTATTAAGAACATCCACAGAAAAAACTGTTCCCTTAAGAAGCTCCTGGGGAATACACCCTCCCATAATCTCGACAATGTCCCGGCAAAAGGGTTTGTAAATACAAAGGTCTGCTCCGTCAGGAGAAAAACCATTTGCATCAAGGGGATTTGCATCACTCACTTCAAGATCAAGAGGGATTATTCTGGAGAGAGACTCCCTCAGGTTTTTTATATCCAGCTTCACAGAAGAAGTCTTTGCTGTGCTCTTCTTTGACGCAGCCTTTTTCGAAGTCCCTTTCTTTGCCGTTGCCTTTTGAGAAGGGGCTTTTTTCACGGCACTTTTTTTGACAACACGTTTATTAAACTCTTTAAAATATTCAAACAGCATTCTTTACCTCATGATGGATTAGTGCAAATGGACGATTTAAAGACTTGAGAAACAATGATTGGGTATTCTATCTACACTTGTCAATCACTAAAATATCACAGAGAAAGGCCCTTTGAGAAGGAAGTTTTTTCCTTTTTCTGACTCATGGAGCATAAAGCAAAACCTTTTTGAAAAAAATGGTTGTCAAATCGGGACAATATATTTTCTTGTATGTAAAGCCTGCGATGCTCGTGATAGGCATGTGTATTTTTGAGCCAATAATAAACATTAGGGATCTCAATATCCGGGCCTGAGGATCATGCCCCCTTGAGGGGAAGATCGGACGGAGATACCGTGAGGGAACCCACCTAGGTAACTAGGTTCAAAAATCCTTATCTACACGGTATTGTGGGTTTTTTTATGCCCTTTTAAATCATCAGCCCGTGGTCCACCCGAGGGCCGTAGTAATTATTTTCTGTACAGATGCTTTTTTTAAAACCGATGCCCGGTGGCCAAACATTACATAGGCAACCCTTCCCTTTCCATGGTTTCTGGTCCAGACCAGGGGCAACTCGTTCCCCTCTTTTTCAGCGGTAAAATGCACGTCAACAGGCTGCACCTCTTGATGAAAATAAAGCTCATCGCGCACTGCAAATGACGGAATTTTCGGAAAGATACCGGTGCTTTTCTGGCATACTTCGATGTGTTCCCGTGACGACCCGTGGCCGGTAAACTTCCCCCCCAGAATATTAAAGTAGCCGGGATACCCTTTGAATGATGCGGTGGCCGCGTGTATGCCGAGAAAACCGCCCCCTTCAGCAACAAAGCTTTCGAGTCCCTCAAGGGCCTCAGGAGAAATCTCCTGGCGGTGCAGATAGGTCACCATGCCGTCATATGCTTTCAACCCCGGGTCAGCGAGAATATTTATATCCGATGTAACGGTCAAATCGACATCGGAAATGCCGGTGATAATCTTTTTCAGGTTGCGCCGGGCACACCAGGTGGGGTGAACCATGCCGAGGGTAATGAGCAGTATCTTTTTCATAGAGGCCTCCTTGAAAAAAATCATACTAACTTATTGCATGCAACTAATTCAATAATATTTTTGGAGAATATTCTAAAAAGTATACCGTATTATATAGAAGGATTCAGAATATACAACAGAAGAAAAAGGAATCGCCGGAGCATCCCGGCAATTCCCTTATAGTATGAAAGTATTAGTGTCTGATTTTGCCTGTTCCCCGCACCCTGATCCAGTCCATCCAGAGGCACATGCTGCCGCCCCCGGTTGTATAATGATCATAAAGAACCTGGACCTGACAGTCAGGTTTACCAACCAGGGCAGAAGCGTCTTCTTCCCATTCATGCCACCCTGTATCACTATGGGCCTTGTTAAGAATCTCAGAACTGCTTGACCAGTCATTGTCAGTGATACGAATTTTCAAAAAGGGGTATGCGGAAAAGTTTGTGGTACTGCAGACCCGTACCCGGACAGAAAGCCCGCTGGTGATATCAGTAAAATTAAAGGGCATTCTGAAATACGCGCCGTCACTCTCGGCACTGGGAGTCGTGTTGGTACTCATAAAAGGAATATCATGGAGCCCGCAGCCGAGGGCATCTGCTCCTGACCAGCCGCTTGAATCACCATAGTACCAGCCTCTCCCCCCGCTGCCGTCTACAAAGACCCAGTCACCGGGAATATCACCGGAATTATTAAAGTTATACTGCCAGGTGATGGTGCCGATGTCATAGGCGTTAAAGCTGCAGCTGTCATTTTTACCCGCCATGCTGATATTAACATTAAGATCTCCCCTGGCGGTGGGCGTGACCACGGCGGTATCACTTCCCGCTGATACGGTACCGCTTCCTTCACCGGAAACACTCCATGATACCAGGGACGTAATATTAACAAAGGTTCCCTCGTAGTTGCCCATGGCCTTAAAATCACTGCTGAGCCCAACCTGAAGCTCTGCTATCGGATCTCCCGCGTTCTGAACATCGACAGCCGTGAGGGCCTTTGATGTGGCGGTCAGGTTTATCGTATACTCTCCTTCATCAAGGTCATCAGATCTCACCACCAGGGCTGCCGTCTTTTCACCTGCAGCACCCGGCGTGTAGGTTACTGTTATTGACGAGCTGCTTCCCCCGGCAATAGCGGTACCGCTTCCCGGGCCGGCGGTAATAGAAAACTCCGAGGCGTTGTCCCCGGTCAATTCAGGATTATCCGTCAGTACCAGGTTCCCCTTCCCGATATTTTTAATGGTCAGGCTTACTGAACCGGCGGTTGAAGATAGATTCTCACAGTAACTTCCCGTTTCATTAAAGTCTATTACACCGCCTGAGACTATCTCATCACTGTGAACTATTGAAATTTCCGGATCTCTGCAGATGCCGGCAAAGAAAACAGGATAACTTCCCCCCTCAACATCGGGGCTTGTAACCGTAAGGGTAGCCTTTTCCTCAGCATCGTAAGCTGTCGGTGTGTACAGTGCGGTAAAGGTGGTGATCCCCTCTGCAGGGATGGAGGTGCTCAGGCCCGCTGTATCCAGTATAAAGTCGCTATTGTCTCCTGAAACACCGGTGATGGCAACAGGATCTCCCCCGGCGCTGCGGGTATTTTTGATTGCCATGGTGGCTGTCGGGGCGCTGTTGCCCAGGACTATTGATCCGAAATCGTATTCTCCCACAGCAGGCAGAAGAGCCACAAAGCTCCCTGTATCTGCCGGATCAGTCAGGTAGCCAACCATAAAATCAGGCATGGGCAGCCCGTAACCGGTAACCGTAAAGGTAAAGGTTCCCGTGGCAGCCGGTTCGATTGTTCCGTCCCGGTATTGAATTGTTACCGTAGCGGTTTTTGCCCCCGTACTGGTGGGGAAAAAACGGATTGTGAAATTTTCTGATTCTTCCTTACCAATTGTTGAGATTGAAGTTCCCGCGGCGATAAAATGTCCCGCGTCATCGCCGCTCAAACCGATTGAAAGTATCTCAATGTCCTTGTTTCCATAATTCTCCAGTTCAATTGATATATTTTCAGTTGAGGCGTTCATAAACATGTTTCCCATGTCATGGGTATATTCCCCGCTTACCAGTGCGGCACTCCCCTGCTTCACCCTGAGACGGCCGATATCTCTGGCGACAAAATCCCAGTTAAGGGTTGAAGGAAGTTTACTTCCTCCCCTGCTGGAAATATACTCGGTAACCGTGAGCGTATAAGTTTGACCATCAACCAGGGGTGCAAAGGGCTTCATGGTAACAATACCATTAACGGTCACCGGGGGAAGACAGGGAATCTTTGCGCTATATTCCACTCCCGTAACCGGATTAGTTTTTACAGTCGATAGATATATATTACTGGCGCAGATTGTCCGTTCATTCATATCCTGGTCAAAGGTAACCTGAAGAGCCGCGTTAATCGGCACTGCTTCATCAAGGACAAGGCGGTCGGGAAAGCTTGCGGCAACAGAAGGGTTAAGGGGTACAGGCGGCGCACCACTCCCTTCCGGGGCCTTTACGGAACATCCCGTTACCAATAAAATACCAAGCAAAGATGATAGAGCCAGTGAAAGAAAGCTTCTTTGAAGACAGTAATGTTTCGACATCTGCTTCACCCCCGGATTTTTTTGCTTTCATAGGTGCCTGTAACTTTTGCCGGAGCATTTCTTTTTATAGCCCCGGGTTAAAACCCGGGGCTATAAAAAGAAATGCTCCGGTTTATTTTTTATTTTTTTTAGTGATCTTTCCTGTTCAGTAATACTTCCTTCTAATTAAATAATTTTTTTCTTGTAGTATAGATTCACGTTTATTCAGTTGAATACGTATCATAACCCGGGTTTCCCGGGGCATAGAATATCACCTTGATATAGTATCCCCCCTCACCGGAATTCTCAAGATAAAAGAGGTGGTCCGGCTCCTGTAAATCTGCTGACGTCCAGTCTGCCGGATCTTCCGGGGCTCCTCCGTTTTCAACCAGTGCCGTGACCTTTAAAATTCCCGTATCATCTCCGGGCGTCGGATCATACCGGTCAAAAAAACCAAGGAAATATGTTTCACCATCATTATCAATACTGGTTGTAAAATCATACTGAGTACTGACATCCAGATCATCGGTGACCGTAAAGCCGGTGATAAGATAATCTATCGGCGTTACCGCATCATCTGTCGTATGATTTTCGATTTCAAGGGCAAAGTACCCGTTATCAAGATAGAGATACTGCTCATCAAAGGCATCTGATGTATCGGGAGTGAAGGTATCTGTAAAGACATCCTGAGCGCCATGGGCTGAAGCACTCTGGTAGTTAACTGTAATTGATCCCGGTGCCGTCATATAAGAAGCAGTACAGCTTCTACCCGCAGTCATTTCACCACATGATACCGTATCGATTGTCACGTTTTGAATCGTGCCCCTGGTCCTGTTAACCAGTTTAAAATGATACTGCGGCCCGTCAAATTCCACATCACATGCCCCGAGCAGAAAGACTGCCAGAAGGCCCGCGAGGGATACAATAAGTCTGCTTATATTTTTCATTAATTGTTTCTCCCTGTTTTCCTTATATCCTGATAGTCGTTTCGACCATGACTGAATGAACAACTCCGCCATAGGCATAACCCGGGTCATACTCTTCAGGATCAATCTTTATGACATCCCGTTCAACAAGATACTGAAACTGGTATCCTACAGAAATGCTGACCGGTCCTTTCAGAAGAGAGAATCTCGGGAGATCAAAAGTGGCGCCCAGTGATACAATATGCTTATCATTATCGAGTATATTGATCTTGCCGGTATTTGCATTATCGGGCGTAAAGGCCATCTGGTAGGCATAGCCTGCACGTGCTGTCAGCCAGTCAAGAATCTGGTAGGAAAACCCGAATTTCGGCGTGAAAATATTCTTGAGTTTTGGTAACGCGTATAAAGATCCATCCTCTCCTTCTGCATTGGCCTGGTCTATCAGCGCCTGGTGTATAACCTGCTTGGTTGGAGAAGAGTTCCACATGGACCACATCTCAAAATCACAGTCGAGAGAAAAAGTCATGTCCCAGATACTGTAGGCAACACCCCAGTTGATGACATGGGGAGTATAAAATCCGTACATTGAAATAACCATGGGCATACTCATATTACCCACCTGCATCTGGGCATCATTGGCTACCGGGTATATCTGCAGGTACGACTCCTGCCGGAAAGATATTCCGACTTCGAAGCCCTTCATCATTGGCCAGAGACGCCCGGGAGAGAAGTAGGCACCGGCGGTAAAAAAGGTTACTGAAGTCTGGTCCATCTTGGTCTGACCTTCAGGTGTCTGGGTTTCAGAGGAATTCATCTGCACATTGGTAAGCTTGTTGGCTCCCTCACCGCCAAAGGACATATTAGCGCCCAATCCCACACCGAAGAGGTCATTCATGAATCCCATCCCCAGTCCCAGCATTATCTTGGTAACCTGAACATTTCTTCCAAAGCGCTGAAAGTTATGGGTTCGCAGGTCAATATCATTTATTTTTGCCGCATAATTGGGAAGAACAGTACCCAGACCGACACCAAGTCGTGCTGATGATATGATGTCCGGCATGGTAACCAGAATATTCATATCAACGGCAATACCGATAATTGCTGCAGCAAAATCTGCATCCTCCATTTCAGTAAGACCATCTCTGCTGATATCCATGGCAAAAACCGGCATGGTATAGAGGGCGTTTATTGCCAGTTGATTGTAATAGCCGGTTTTTGCAGTGCTGCCGGCATTGTCGCCGGTTTTTCTTCTTTTGAGCGACATATCACCTGCTGAGGCGCTTCCAGTGGGGCGAAGTTTGTAGGTTTTTCCAAGTCCTGCGGGATTATAATAGACCGATGACCAGTCATCAACAATTGCAGTCATGGCGTTGCCCATGCTGAGTCCCTTTGCCGAAAATCCGTAGGTCTCGGCAAAGGTTCCCGCCAGCAGCGGTGAAGTACCGGCTGCCAGGATACACAAAATTAGTACGATATATTTTTTAATGCTTTTTTTCATTTAAAGTCCTCCGTTAAGGTATCGATTTTTCAGGGTCAACTCTACTGTTTACGGTTAACCCTAATCACCGAAATAATCTTCAATCTGACCATTGTACTGGAAATCATCGCCAAAGAATTCTTCAGGATCAAAGCCGTACTTTGCCTGAATAATTTCACGGCTTGAGTCATTCATTAACTGTACCACATCGGGCCAGAACACCGTATCGTAGTCAGTAAGAAGAGCATATTTATCTTTCATGAAGCGATCCAGATCATTGAAAAGATCTCCCGCGCTGAACTCATCATCCATATCGAGGGTATTAAGAACATACCTGATCGTGCCATCGGCATTCTCAAGGTTTATCTTTCCGGCAAGCTTTGAATAGGCCAGCTTGTTCTCCTGGGCGGCAAAAAGATCGAGGGGATCTGTCAGCTCAGGAAAATCACCCAGGGATATTTCACTTACCCGAAGAAGATGCTCAAAAAGGATTTCCTTCAGTTCATCATCATGAAATTCCCATGCCGCGTCTTCAGTCTCAGGATCGCCGTCAGGATCGCTGTTCCAGGTACTGACCAGTGACCCGAAGGTATGGAGCAGTCCGGCAATCTGGTTTGACGACGGAGAATTCTCCTGGGCCAGGACCTTGTCAAAAATAATACTGAGGAGATTATCGAGAACATAGTAATCTTCCCCATGGTCACTGTTTTTTGACAAAAGGGCAGCCATCATTTTCTGGTTTCGCTCAAAGTTTTTCCAGCTTTCGTCTTCGTTTTTCTCAACAGCACGGACAAGAGAGTCATGACCAAGCTGCTGAGATTCTTCGAGAATCACATCCTCGGGACGGGCATTATTAAATCCGGTAAAGGAAGTCACGCCTTCACTGGTAGATGCACCGGTTCCTTCCACAAAGAACCAGTCCTCAAAGGTAAGGTACAGGGGCCGGTCGTCGTCATCATCATTTCCCGCGACCCCGTCAGGGCCGTCTGTCCAGAGGGAGAGAAGTGACCCTTTAGTGGCCCGGGTCATTGAGCTGAACTGCTCAAGACCGTAGAAAAGCCTGCGCCGGGTTCCCCATTCGCCAAAGGTACTGTCAAAATCGATTCCCGCGGCATCGGCTTCAGCTTTGAGCTCTTCAACAGTTTTGGAATCACCGTATTTTTCATCGGTCAGTCCCATAAGCAGTTTGAACACATTGGTTACGATCCGGGTCCGCGGTTCATTTGTCTCTCCCCTTAGCTGGGTCACATCGTACTCAAGGGCCATGGGAAGCAGACCGTCACAGAAGCCGGTTGCATTATTCGGATCTGAATCATAAAGAAGATTCAGAGGTGTCCGCATTGCAATAGGCTGAAAAAATCTTCGCTGGGCCCATCCGAGCCATGGAAGACTATCAGTGTTTGGTACATCCGTGCCAAAAGATCGCTTCAGGGCATGGTCATGATGGGGCCCGCTGCCGGTCCCGAAGACCCGCGGCAGCCAGGTATTGCTCGCAAAATTACCATTGTTATTATTTTTTTTAAAGTAAAAACGGGGCATTATATTTGCCATGAGGCTTTCTGAAAACTTCTTCATTCTCATAAGTGTTGTTGCCCGGTTATTGGCATCAGCAAAGTCACGGTTCTGATAATCGAGAAGCGTGCCCAGTGCCGTGAGCACAACAGGAAGCAGTCCATTTCTTCGATTCCATGTTGCATCTGACTCATCAGCGGTGAAGGAAGATTTTCCTGAACCGATGATACCGATAGTGTTGGCTTCTTTATCGATACGGGGAAAGGCAAAGCGGTAGACCCCCGGTACGTTATGGGTAATAATCGCAGGCTGGGCAGTTCCCCTTTCAAGGGAGTCAGTAACCATTGACAGGCTGCTGAGTATCATGTTTCCGCCGGAAGGCTGAAAGAGGAAACGTATCCGGAAGTCTCCCGGTATTGAAGAATTCCGGTTATCATTTCCCTGGTAGGCCCAGTTGTTGTTCCCGGCGCAGTATCGGGCACCGGTCAGGCCGGCGATGCCGTTGCCTTCCATAATCTGAAAAAGGGCTCCCTGCTCATCACCTGCTCCGGAAAGCGCATCGAAATAAAGGTTCATGGGAACAACAATGGCCATTTTCTTTTCAGCAACCAGCCACTGATAGTTGCGGTACATTGCTTCAAGCTGGGAGGCACAGGCGCGGTCTGTGCTGTCTTCCGCTACCATCTCCTGAAATTTAAAACGTCCCGCTTCAAAATTCCGCACATCGGGATCATTCATACCGCACCAGCTGCTGCTTCCGCCGACTTCATCGTATTCCCATATGGAGCGTATCCCGTCTTCATTATCAGGAGCAACAAAGTAATGAGTTTCCTGACCGAAAAAAGCCTGTGATTCCATATCAATGAGATAATAGTCAGAATACCATTCAGACTTATACCGGTTATGACGCTGTCTACGGCCGTTTATCCGGGCAAGCTCACCATCTTCACCATCACCGCAGTTAATGGAAGCGTTGTATGGATTATCCAGTTCATCTATCGCATAGTCCGCATAGGTGGTGCTTCCCGCGTTATCATCACCGAAACCATCGGTGAAAGGATCTTCAGGATCATCTCCGTCAGCAGGATAGAGATACCATCCGGTACGGGTATTCTTAAAGGCATAGACCTGCTTATTGGGACGATAATAGATTTCCCAGGTATCTTCCACAGCAGCACTGCTGCCGGGATCATAATGTGTAAAGGTCACAGTGGGAGGAGAAGCCGGTTTATGGTAGTACGGGCCTTCACCGTTCCAGCATGCTCTCGCCATCCAGTAGAGGAGAAAACGGGAAGTGTTCACATCACCAATACCGTCTCCCACATAGGGCTGGTATCCGTTGTCGGTTGTCTGATGCTCTCCCCCATTGGGATTGCCGCCGGTAGGAATACCGATGTCACCGGGACCCGCTCCGCTCATGAAACGCTGGGCAAAGTAATTCTGTGTATTCCCGGCCCTAAAAGGAGAATTATTACTTCCGTCTCCCGCTCCTCCCCAGAAGTCATCGACCCGGAAAAATGTTCTGCTGTTTCTATGTATCGCATCACGCTGGTTCTTATTGTGAGTTACACTTCTGCCGTTTTTGAAACCGAGTTGATAGGTTCCCGCAACAATACCAAGAATATCAAGGTTAGTGCCCCCCATGGCAAAAAGGGAGTCATTCAAGGTGATGCCCCCCGCATAAGTGCCATGACCATGGTCATCGCTGTGATCACTTGATGCCAGATCACCGAGGGGCGTATCTTCATTTGTATCTCCGCCGTCATACCATCCACTGTTTTGAGACATTGCTGAAAGAAACAGACACTGCTCAAGGAAGGCTACCGGCCAGGCGCTGTTTCCATCACTCCAGTTTGCCC